>JAHYJF010000502.1 GCA_019428955.1 Burkholderiaceae bacterium | reverse complement strand
CCAGCGCGGCGTAGAGGGTGGTGGTCTTGCCGCTGCCGGTGGGGCCGGTGACCAGCACCAGGCCGTTGGGACGATGCAGGATGGCACGAAAGCGCGCGAGTATGTCGGGCGGCATCCCCAGGGTATCGAGGGTCAGCGGGCTGTCGCCCTGGCTCAGGAGCCGCATCACCACCGACTCGCCGTACTGCGTCGGCATGGTGGACAGGCGCACGTCGACGGCGCGGCCGCGCACCTTGACCGCAAAGCGCCCGTCCTGCGGCAGGCGCTTTTCCGAAATGTCCAGCCCCGACACGATCTTCAGCCGCAAGGCCAGCGCCGGCGCAATCTTGAGATCGGCCTGGGTCTGCGGATGCAGCACGCCATCGATGCGGAAGCGGATGGCCAGATGCTTTTCCTGCGGCTCGATGTGCACGTCGGACGCACCCACCTGCAGGGCATCCTCGAACACCGTCTGCAGCAGGCGCACCACCGGGGCATCGGCCTGTCCTTCGCCCAGCGCCTCCAAGCCGATGATGCTGGCCTCGCTCTCGCCCAGGTCGCGCGCGAGTTCCTCGGTCAGGCCATGGATGTCGTCGGTGCGCCGGTAGAGCCGGTCGATCGCCGCCAGCAGGTCGCCCTCCGCGACCACGGCGAGCTGGATGCCTTCCTGGAACAGTCGGGCCACCTCATCGTAGGCGAACAGGTCGGTCGGGTCGGCCATGCCGACGAAAATTCTGCCGTCCCGTCGCGCCAGCGGCATGGCGCGAAAACGCCGCGCCTGTGTTTCCGGCAGCAACTGCAGGATGGATGCGTCCGGGCTGAACTTCCTGAGGTCGACGAAAGGAATCGAGAGCTGTCGCGCCAGCGCCTGGGCAATGTCGTTCTCCCCCGCCAGCCCGCTTTCGACAATGATGCGACCCAGCCGGCGTCCGCTCTTTTTCTGCGCCGCCAGCGCGATGTCCAGATCGGCACTGGAAATGACTTTCTGCTCGACAAGCAGGTCGCCCAGGCGAATTTTCTGGCGTCCGGGCTGCTTGGCTTCAGTGGGCGTGGCGGACTCTGTCAGCATGTTGTTCTCGGGGCGGCTCGTAAGAATGAGCACTTATCGGCTTTATCGGACGCCACCTTTAAACCTGATACCCCATGGGGGGCAAAACGCCGCTGTGGGAGTGCGCCCTCGCCGCGAAAATTCGGCCCGAGGGCGGGCCTCCCACATCCGGCGCGGCGCCATTACCGCGATTTACCCCGCATTCGCGCAGGCAAAAGAAGATGGGGAATCAGCTCATCGGCCCTGCTGTTCGATCATTTCGCCAGGCTGGCTGCCGGGGCGCAGCTTGCCCTGGTAGATAAAGCCGGCGCCGTAGCGGCGGCGGCCATCCGGCGCGGTGATGAGTTCGTTTTCGCTCCAGATCCAGACATGGCCGTCGCGGGTATCGAGGATGAACGCCCGCGCGCCGCCCTTGCCCCCCTCTGCGCCGGCCAGCGGCAAGGCTTCGTAACGTCCCTCTCCGGCCAGCGCAGCGGTCGACAAGGCCAACAATCCCAGCAGCATCCATCCTGTGCGCATCATGTTTCCTTTCCTGGTGTCATTTGAAAAGCGCGGCCACGGCC
>JAHYJF010000501.1 GCA_019428955.1 Burkholderiaceae bacterium | reverse complement strand
AGATCTGCCGATCCGGGTCGCCGACCATTGCTTCGGCTGCACCGCAGGGCAGGGTTCGAGCTGCGGCGGCGCCCTGGAGGGCGTCACGGCGCCGGCGGCGGGCTTGCCTACGCCGCCTACTGGCTGTCGATTCCGGTGGCGGGATTGGTGATCTACCGTCTGCGCACCCGCGAAGGCGCCACCGGGTTGGTGCCATTCCTGATCGGCAAGTATGGCCGGGGCGCCGCGCTGGCGTTCTCGCTGGCCATCCTGATCCGATTGTTCAACGAGGTCTGGAGCAACACCGCGGTGGTGGGCGGCTATTACGGGGCGAGCGGGTCGGCCGGGTTCATCGGGTCGGCCCTCTTGTTCACGGCGGCGGTGTTGTTCTACAGTCTCACGGGCGGGTTGCGCAGCTCGATCTTCAGTGACGTGATTCAGGCGATTGTCTTCGTCGTGTTTCTCGGTGTGGTGCTGGCCTACGTGCTGCCCGCCCAAGCGCCCGGCGTCTTGCTGTCGCAGGGGACGTTTGCGCTGGATTCCGGCGCGGACCTGTTGCTGGTGGCGTTGCTCCAGACGCTCTCCTATCCGTTTCACGACCCGGTACTGACGGATCGGGGTTTCATCACCCGTGAGAAGACCATGCTGCGGGCGTTCATCGTGGCCGGCGTGCTCGGCTTCGTGGCCATTTTCGCCTTCAGCCTGATCGGTGTTCATGCCCGCCTCGAAGGCATCGCATCCGGCGGCAACGTGCCCGCGGCCGTGGCTCGCGGCTTGGGGGTGGCGGGCTTCTTCGCGATGATCGTGGTGATGGTTACTTCGGCCGGCTCGACGCTCGACTCGACCTTCACGTCGCTCTCGAAACTGGTCGCGCGCGAGTTGCCGTTGCTCACCGGTCGGCTCCCCTCGCCCAAGGCGATGACTGTGGGATCATTGTCGATGGTGAGTTTTGCGCTGCTCGGCAACCTGCCGATGATTGCCGGCACCGACATTCTCAAGGCCACCACCATCAGTGGCACGATGGTCATTGGTCTGGCCCCGATCTTCCTGTTCTCCGGCCGCATCAGCTATTCGCCGTTGTCCTTTCATCTGGCCTTCTGGACCGGGATCGGTCTGGGCGTGTTGCAGGCGCTCAATCTAATTCCGCCGAGTTGGGCCATTGGCAGCGGGAAGTACGGCGTGCTGCTGGGAACCAATCTCTACGGATTGCTGCTGTGCACGGCGGGATTTTTCCTGCCGCTCGCCCTGCCGCGGCGACCTATCCAGCGCAGCGGAGCCACGGTTTGAGTGAGCCCGGTCGTACCTGTCCGCTGCGCTACCGCTACGGCGCCAGTGCGATCGCCCACGCCGGCGAGCGCGAGGTTTCCGCGCTCTACGTGGTGGGCGGGCTGTATGGCAATGTCCCCGCGCTCGACGCGCTTGAGGCCCTGGCTCGCCGCGAACCCGAGGCCCCGACCCTGTGCTTCAACGGCGACTTCAACTGGTTCAACGTCGCCGATCGAGATTTCGTCGCGATCAACCGGCGGGTGCTGGCGCACGACGCCATCCTGGGCAACGTCGAAGCCGAACTCGATGCGCCGGGGGACGCCGCCGGGTGCGGCTGTGCCTATCCCGCC
>JAHYJF010000500.1 GCA_019428955.1 Burkholderiaceae bacterium | reverse complement strand
TCATGATGGCCCCGGGCCGCGAGTGTGCGTCGCCGGCCGCGGCCATTGCTTGCGTGCTGTGCTGAAAGGAGGTCGACATGAAACGGCTGCCCACCTATTTTCTCTCCCACGGCGGCGGCCCGTGGCCCTGGCTTGCCGGCCCGATGCGCGAGCACTATCGCCCGCTCGAGGCGTCGCTGAAGGACGTGGCGAACGAACTGGGCGGCAAGCCTCGCGCGATCCTGGTGGTGTCCGGCCACTGGGAAGCCGCCGAGTTTTCGGTGATGGCGAGCCCGCATCCGGGCATGGTCTACGACTACAGCGGTTTTCCCGATCACACCTACGACGTGCAGTACCCCGCGCCCGGCGCGCCCGAGCTCGCCGGCCGCGTGCAGCATCTGCTCGAAGCGGCCGGCCTTGCCGCCCGGCTTGACCCGGCGCGCGGCTTCGACCACGGCTGCTTTGCCCCGCTCGCCGTGATGTTTCCCGATGCCGACGTCCCGGTCGTGCAGCTCTCGCTCAAGATCGGCTACGACCCCGCAACGCACCTCGCCGCGGGCCGGGCGCTCGCGCCCCTGCGCGACGAGGGCGTGCTGATCCTCGGCAGCGGCTTGAGCTATCACAACCTGCGCGAGTTCGGCGAGCAGGCGCGCGAAGCCTCGGCGGCCTTCGACGTCTGGCTGCAGGAAACCCTGCTGCGTGCGCCCCCCGCCGAGCGCAACCGCCGCCTGCTGCAGTGGGAGCAGGCGCCGGCGGCGCGGCGCGCCCACCCGCGGGAAGACCACCTGATCCCGCTGATGGTGGCCGTCGGCGCCGCCGCGGACGAGGCGGGCGCCTGCGTCTACCACGAGGCGGATTTCTTTGGCGGGGTCACAACGTCGAGCTTCCGCTTCGGATGAGGCGCCGCCGCCCGCCTCACGGCAGCAGCCTGGCAACTTCCCGCAGCATGCCCTCGCATGGCTAAGGAGGCGCTGATTAATTCAAAAAATGTCGTTGCGAGCGCAGCGAAGCAATCCAGAATGCCAGCGATATCAACGGGCTCTGGATCGCCACGTCACGTCGTTCCTCGCGATGACGGGATAAATCAGCGCTTCCCTAAGGATGCGCGCCAGCGAAAGCGGAGCGGAATATCCCTTGCGGGGTAGCGGATAAATCAGGGGGAACGCTGCGCGGCGAAGAAAATCGCGGGCTGCGGATCGCTTTTCAGCGCGGGGGGGTTCGAGGGGTGTTACGCCGGGCGGTCTGTCGAGACGGCGCCCGGTTCGGTCTTCCCGTGCCCGGGAAGACGGATGCAGATTTACTTTTTCTTGGTGCCGTTGACCAGGCCCTTCAGCGTTGCGCCCGGCTTGAATGCGGGAACCTTGGACGCCTTGATCTTCAGCTCTTCGCCAGTCTTGGGGTTGCGGCCGGTACGGGCAGCGCGCTTGCGCACTTCGAACGTGCCGAAGCCGACCAGGGTCAACGAGTCGCCCTTTTTCAGGGTGGTCGAGATGATGTCCAGCAGGCCGGCGACGTTGCGCTCGGCATCTGCTTTGGTGGACTGGGTATGGGCGGCCAGTGCGTCAATCAGTTCTTTTCTGTTCATGTCTTAAAAGCTCCATTGGTGTTTGAGTGGGA
>JAHYJF010000104.1 GCA_019428955.1 Burkholderiaceae bacterium | reverse complement strand
ATGCAGGCGATCCCGGATGCTGGTCTGGCCCCCGAGACTCCCCTTGTTCTCAAAGCTGGCCGCGAACTGGCTGAGCGTGAACATCTTCCCCTGTTCAGCCTGCTCACTGATCATGTGGACGATCACACCACCCTTTCGGTCTCGTTCAGCATCATGTTTTGCCCCCACCTCTGCCCGCACCAACCGCTCGTTCATGGGGTTGATTTCGATCCATTCGCCCTTGACCTTGTCGACGATCTTGGGTGCCAGCGCCGGTCCGTTGCGCAGCTCGATCTCCAACTTGCGCTGCGGGTTGTCCTCATCGGGGCGATGCAGGATCAGCCCGGAGGTGTAGAAGCCGCGCAGCGCGCTGGCCCCGGACAGCGCCAGAAACGGATCATCCTTCACCTGCAGCTTGCTGAGTTTCTTCGTGTGGTGGACGAGGATGACGCCACAGTCCGGGTTGATGTGATCGCGGAGGACCTCGACCCGATCCTTCAGGAAGAACATCATCGCGCCGTTGTCGTTTTCGCCGCCCCCGTCGGGTCCGCCATCGAAAAGGTTGCGGATCGGATCGATGCAGATGATGTCAACGGGCTCAGCCGGAAACGCAGCCCGGATGGCATGGGCGACGCCCACGCTGCCCTCGACATCAAGCAGCATCTTCAGCTTCGGCGTGGCGACGAGGTTGTTGCGCGCGGCAGCCAGCAGCTTTGGCGGCAGAGTGATCTGCTGCAGGCGTTCTCGCAGATAGTGATACTGGATCTCTGCCTGAAGGTAGAAAATCCGCAGCGGACGGGGCGGCGCGAAGCCAAGGAAGGGCACGCCCGCCGCCATGTGCACGAGCCAAGAGATCAGCAGGTCGCTCTTGCCGATCTTGGGCGCGCCACCCAGCACCAGCATGCCACCCGGGGTCAGCACGCGCGGCGCGATGATGTCGGCAGGCATCGGGCTCTTGTCGTCAAGCAACGCCCCAAGCGTGAATGTGGGCAGTTCGTTCGGCACGGGGGCTGCGCTGTCGAGGCGGATCAGCGGGGGCCCGTGCTTTTCGACATGGATGGCCCAGAGACGTTCGGACTCGCGCTTGAGCCGCTCCACGGGCCACTGCGGTCGGAGCATCGCGGCATTGTAGCCGCAGATGCCCTCCCAGCCTTCGTCCTTCGACATCCGGCCTTCGTGGACCATGCGGATGAAATAACCGATGGCGGCCGATGCCCCCTCGAAGCGGGACCAGTCATCCTGACCGCCCTCACGCACCGGCGTGACGAGGACATCGGCAACACCGGGCTTGTCGGACGAAGAGAAGTCGGGCTGCAGGGTGACCCCCGGCGCGGGCGGCATATCAGCCACTGCCTCGATGAATTCGCCCAGATCGCGTTCCAGCGTCGGGTTCAGCGCCACGATCCGGACCTGTGTCTTCAGGCCGTTCTTGTAATGGACCGAGCCCGCCACCCGGATCGGCTGGTGGGCGGAGCGGAAATGCATGTCGCCACCGACCTTGGCGGCAATGTCACCGCGCAGGCGGCAGAGACGACGGATGTCGTCACCCTCGGCGGGTTCGGTCAGTTTCCACCAGACATGCGCCTTCCGTTGGCCCTCATGTGTGACCCCACCGCTTTCAACCACCATGGTGGGCGGGCCAAGGTGACGTTCAAGGTGGGCACGTTTCGTGGCGATGTCGCCAGAGTCGATGTCTACCATCACGGTCTGCATCTGCAGGATTTCGGCGGCCTTGGCCTGGCCAGGGGCAGCGACGGTGCCAGGGATCACATATACAGCTGCACCCTCGCGCGAAGCCCAAGTGGCGAAGGTGGCCATCTTGTAGGAGACGAACTCGCCCATCTCGATCCAGATGTTGTGTGGTCGGCCGTCGAGGCCCTGCCCCTTGTCGATGAAGCTGCGGACCGGGATCAGCCCGTCGCAGTAGCCAAAGACCACCTGCATGAACTGCTCGATCTGATCGGGGTCCGGCTCGTCTCCGAAGACATCAACCATGGGGGCGGCATCGTTGAAATCGCGCCAGGGGTTGAAATGGACGAGATTCTGCAGCGGAACTGCGGGCTGGACGGGTGTGTCCTGCGCGGGTTTTTCGGGTTCGTTGCTCATGATCGTGTCCTCGGGTGTGTCGAAGGTGTCGGGCGGGTTCTTTGGGGTATCGTTCATCGGGCCTGCCCCCAGCAGCGCTCGGCGTGCGAGCAGAAGCGGCATTCGAAGAAGTCGCGGCTGGCGGCGATGCGCGGCAACAGATCGCCCGCCTCGGTGGCCTGCAGGATCCGCACCGCGCGGTCGGACATGCGCTGCGCAAGGGCTGCATCGAAGGGCACCAAGTCGTGGTGCAACTCAGCGGTGTCCTTGTTGATCGCGGTGAACAGCGCGGGCGCGGCCGCGATGCCCGGCACCGAAGGTTCCATATAGGCGTGGTAGATCGCGATCTGGGCGGCATAGACCGGCTTCGAGACTGTCACCCCGTCCTTGACGCAGGCACGCCAGTTCTTCGCGTTCATGGTCTTGCATTCCCAGAGTGCGGGGGCGTGCAGACCGAGTGCTGCCGGGGCGTCGGCGATGATCCCGTCGACGTGACCCCGGATGCGCCCGCCCGCGACAGAAAAGCCGAACTGCTCGCCATCAGGGCGATTGCCCTTGCGGGTGTAGAGGTCGACCCCGGCCGCGCGCAGCCAGCGGATTGCCAGATCCTCGAACTGGTGGCCGATTTCGAAGATCCGCAGCGTCTGGCCGCCGAAATCCGCGCCCTCGTCCTTTGGCGCGCCCGCGAATTCGTACTGCAAGGCGCGCTCGCAGGCATGCCCCAGCCGGGACGCGCCGAGATAGGTCCGGGGCGGCGTGGCCTCGCGTTCGGCAATGAGGGCTGCGTCGACCAATGCGTTGATCCGCTCGGCCATGGAGGGACGCGGGTTGAAATCCAGTGTCAAAACGGTACCTCCGCCGTGGCGGCAATGCGCGACATCTCGGCGCCGTAGCCCTCGAGCACCTCCTCGATCAGGGCGGTGACGTCAGTCGCGGTGAGATCGCTGAGCCGTTTGTCCCAGCCGATCTGGTCCATGGTCTGACCAAGCCGCTTCATCACCAGCGCGATGGCCAGGCGCTCTTCGTCAGTGGTTCCCTGCATGGTCAGTCCTTTCCGGTGGCGTGCTGCGAAGAACGACTGGCAGTGCTTCGAGCAGAACCAGGTGTGTTCGCGGGGGCGGGGTTTGGCGGGGTTGAAGAAGCCGAAGCCATGGGCGGGGCGCAGACAGACGGCGCAAAGCTTGAGGCGCGGGTGCCAGAGCCGAATACGCTCCGGGCAATCGGCAGCCGGTTCAGGCGGGGGTGCGATTTGCGCGACATGGCTCACGCAGCCCTCCCGAGGGACGGGGCCGCCCTACCGACCAGTTGCCGGATCTCGCGCTTGTTGAAGCCGAAGGTCATCAGCGCCGAGG
This sequence comes from Burkholderiaceae bacterium, assembly GCA_019428955.1. Lineage (GTDB taxonomy): Bacteria > Pseudomonadota > Gammaproteobacteria > Burkholderiales > Burkholderiaceae_E > JAGXFR01. The sequence continues at coordinate 7,469 of JAHYJF010000104.1, read as the reverse complement.
CGCGATAACGGGTCAGGCCATAGTCCTGCCGAAACTCGGGCGGCAGGTATTGCAGCTGCTTTTCGGTCGGCGGCTGGCGCAGCCAGGAGCGGGTCTTGAAGGCGCTTTCGTCGGTTTCGTGGGTGTTCAGCCAGTCATCGGCCTTCGCGAGGCAGACTGTCCGCTCGCCCACTCCCAGCAGCCGAGGCGCACGCCCCTTCGCACCGCCCACCGCGTGCCAGCGACCGTCGAGGAAGAAAATGCCACCCCAGGCGTTGAAGCCGTTGGCCATTAGCGCAGCGTTATCGCCGAAGAGATCGACCCATGCGAAGCTCGATCGTTTCAGGAGGTCGATCTCGGACATGATGAAACCCGACAGCGGGGCGGCGTCGGAGCCTTCGCCGGTCTCCGGGATCTCGCGCGGGAAAGCCTCGCCGCAAAGCGGGCATTCGGTTGCGGCAAGCGGGATCTTCGCTTCGCAGGCCGGGCAGGTCTTGGTGGGGGCCTCACCGGTCTCAGACTTGCCGTCCAGATCGACATCCTGTTCCAGCGTGCCGTGGATCAGGCTCGATGTCCCGAAATCCAGCACGATGCAGTCGGTCTTGACGATGCCGGGGTGTTCCTCGGGGTCGACCGTGCGCAAACCCCGCCCGACCATCTGGATCATGGTCGATTTGTAGGAACTGGGGCGCAGTAGCACGACGCAGGAGGTGGGCGGATGATCCCATCCCTCGGTCAGCACCGCGACATTGACGATGACGCGGATTTCGCCCGAGGCATAGGCGGCAAGGATCCGGCGGCGCGTGCCAGCTTCGAGATTGCCATGGATGACGGCTGCCGAAATGCCCGCGCCGTTGAAAGCCGCCGCGACGTTTTCGGCATGGGCAACGGTGGAACAGAAGATGACGGTGGGCCGCTCACTCGCCTTTTCCTGCCAGTGTCGGACCACCTCGTCGGTGACGGGCGCGCGGTTCATGATCTGCGCGACCTCGGCCATGTCGTAGTCGGCTGCGGTCTTGCGCACGGCACGCAGCTGTTCCTGGACGCCGACGTCGATGATGAAGGTGCGCGGCGGCACCAGATGGCCAGAGGCGATCAGATCGCCCAGACGGACCTGATCGCCGACATTGTCGAAGATGTCGCGCAGCCCCTTGCGGTCCCCCCGGTTGGGTGTCGCCGTGACACCGAATATCCGGCAGGCGGGGTTGGCACCCCGGACATGATCGATGATCCGGCGGTAGCTGTCGGCCACCGCATGATGCGCCTCGTCGATGACCAGCAGGTCCAGCGCGGGCATCGCGGCGAGGTTGGCGGGCCGGGTCAGCGTGGGGACCATGGCGAAGGTCGCCCGACCGGCCCAGCACTTGGTCTCGGCATCGAACACCGAGGTGGAGATATCAGGCGCGACCCGGCCGAACTTGGTCCGGTTCTGTGCGGTCAGCTCGTCGCGATGTGCAAGGATGCAGGCCTTGGCGTCGCTCCCTTCGAGGGACTTCGCGACGACCGCCGACAGGGCGATCGTCTTGCCGAACCCCGTCGAGGCGATGCTGAGGGTGTTGCCGTGATCGCAGAGCGCAGCGAGGCTGCGCTCCACGAACAGGCTTTGACGGGGGCGAAGGCGCATGGTTCAGACCCTCACTGCGCCCAGGACGGACGGCCGGGCACGCCCGCCGACGGCTGCGGTGCCGCGGCAGGTTGCTGGACCGCCGCCGCGGCGGGCTGCCCCGCGAAGGACGGCGCCAGCCCCATGTTCTGGGCGTAATCCCGGTGATCCGGCGTCACCGCGCTGCGGATTTCGTTCTTGTCGTCGCCGCTGGCATCGGTGCCGACGTCGATCCGGGCGAGGAATTCGATCCCGTCGAGGTCCTTGAGCCCGTTGATCCGGCGCGCGGACTGCGCCTGCGGCGACTGGTCCTTGTCGAAAATCCCGCGCGCCGAATTCAGCATGCCGCGCACGAGGCTGCGCCCCATGTTGGCCCAATCCGGGCCCTTGGGGCTGTAGAGCCCGATCAGGGTGAAGATCTTGCGTCGGGCGTACTGGCCCTCGGTGACGGTAAACTCGCCGTTCAGATAGACCGCACCGGTCGAGCCGCGCGTGGCATAGCCGCCGGTCCAGCCCTGCGCGGCATCGTCGAAGCCGCCCGGCCGGATGGTCAGGCGCACCTTGGCCAGCGTGCCTTTCGGGATGAGGTTGGTGTTGCTCTGCGCGTCGTTGAAATCGTTCCAGGACCCCATGGGGTGCCTCCTTCTATGATCAGGATTGCGGGTGTTCGGGCGTGGTCGCCTCGACGGGCGGCTGATAGGTCAGCCGTTCGGTCGCCGGGGCGGCGGGCTTGCGGATCTTCGCCATCAGGCGGCCGAGGTGCGGTTCTTCGACCGCGCCGAGGCGGCCGGAGCGGTCCTTGGCCGGAAAGCCCCAGGGGTTGATCGTCTGGCAGACGAAGGCGCGGTAGGGATCGCCCCCCTCGGCCTTCAACTCCGCCATGGTGATCACCTCATCGACGATGCCTGGCAGTTCGAGTCCGGTCTTCGATCCGTCGATCTGCGGCTGGAAAACCTTGCGATTGAAGTCGTCCAGCTTCTCGTCGAGGATGCCGACGAACCAGACGTTCTTGGCCCGCGTGTGCTGCAGATGCGTGAGCCAGGCGATCATCTCGCGGCCATGCAGCCCGTAGGCGCCGCGCACGTCCGGCTTGCCGGTCTTTTCCGACAGCGCCTCGGGCTGGCCCTTGCACCATTGAAAGCAGAGCCGCCCGGCCACGGTGATGGAGTCGACGAAGATTGTGTCGTAGCGATCGAGGGCGGCCGGGTCGCCGAACTTCTGGCAGACGGCGGCATGATGCGCCGGGCTGTAGGGCTGCTCGTCGCGCAAGCTGGGGTTCGCGCCGCCAATGAACACCGCGAAGTCCCGGCATTCTGCCCATGTGCGCGGCCGGATGCTGTCGCCGGGCCAGCCTTCGATGGCCAGATCGCCCGCTTCCAGATCCATGAACAGCGTGTGGTCCGGATCCAGCGTCCACAGGAGGCTGGTCTTGCCGATGCCGGACTTGCCGAAAATGCAGCCCTTGATGCCGCGGGGCTCGGCCAACCGCTGGTCGGCAGTGATGATGGGCAGGCTCACTGCGCACCCCCTTGCGGGAGGATCTCGACCTTCAGCGTGCCGGTCCGCACCGTGCGCGCGGGCTCGAAGCCCTGCCGGATCGCCTCAGGCCAGGCGGCATAGGCGCGCTCGGGCACCTTGAAGCTGATCTCGACATATTCGGCCGGATCCTCACCCGCGGCGCGGATGCGCTCGACCATGGTGGCGAGCTTGGCCTGGTCCCATTCGACGCGCTTCGGCAGGTCGGCGACCACGGTGAAATCCCCATCGGCGAGGCGAACGGTGCCGGTGTCCTTGCCGCAGGCGCGGCGCGCCTCTGCGGCGCGGGTGGCGTAGCGGACCTCGAGCGCGGTGGAAAACCGCGCGGTGGCCGCCTTCATCTGTTTGGCGGCGGCGTCGATCTCGCGCTGGATGGCGGCCAGAAGCTCGACGGGCAGCTGGGCGATCTCGCCAGCAGGCAGGTTGATCAGCTGATCGATGCTTGGAGTGTTCTGCGGGAATGTCATGGTGGTCTCCGTGATGGTGGAATGGGGGATCAGGCGGCCCGGCTCGCGCCGAGCAGAAGCGTCGAGAGCGAGACGGTGGCGGCCTTGGGTTTGGGGCGGGCTACGGCGATGTAAGCGAATTCGTCGGCCCCGACGCGCGCTTGCACGAGGTGGACGAGGCCTTGTTCGGCGGCCCAGAAGGCGCGTGCCCCGAGGCTCGCCAGTTCTGCCCGCTGCTCGTCGGGCAGACGGGCAAACAACGGGAAGGTGTCGAGCGCCAGAAAGCCTCGATGGTATTCGAGACGGTCGCCCGGAACCGCCTGCGCGATCCAGGCGCAGAACTCGATCTCGGAGAGCGGCCGGAACGAGCGGGCCGCGATAAACGGTCTGGTGTCCATGTGCATGATCTCCCCCATGCGCCTCTAGCCGCGACGCCCGGAAACCATCCCAGGCCGGGCGGCAGGCGGTGTTGCGGTCAGGCGTCGGGGGACAACCGGCTCTGCATCGAGATGCCGACGAAGATGGCAGGTCTCGAAGGCTTCAACGTCCTCGCTGCGATAGACGACCCGACCGCCCAGTTTCAGGAACGCCGGGCCGGTCCCGGTCCAGCGCCAGCGCTCGAGCGTGCGGTGCGAAATGTTCCAGCGGTTCGCCAGATCAATCTGGTTGAGGTGTCTGCCCGCCATCGTCGTCTCCTGGATGCGTTGTTCGTGGCATCAGGATGCACAATTGTGCTGTGGGATGTCGTCGGGATTGGTGTGGGAGCAGGAGGTGGATGGTTTGCGCAAGCCGGATCAGGCGCATGGGTTCCGAGGGGGGATCGTCATCCCACCGCCATCCCCCGGACGATCCCACTCCGCGGCGCGACGGCAACGGGCGCGGTGGGCTGTGTCAGTCGCAGGCGAGCCGATAGAGCCCGCGCCGATTCGACCGGATCAGGTCGCGCCACCCAGGCTGCGACTTGAACACATCCGACATCTTCAGGCTTCTCGCTCCCGCGGAGGTCAGGACCGACTTGCCGCTGATCCAGGGGCTGCCGGCAAGTGCCGCTTCATGCAGCAGTCGTACGACCTGCGCCTGGATCTGGCCAAGGTGAAACGCCTGACCGTTGCAGCGGATCGTCTGATAGTCTGCCGAGGCGGTGAAGGGAGGTTCGAGCGCATGGGTGCCAGACCTGGAAAACCCTGATTCCGCTTCGAAACGATCCCGTTCCGCGCGGCGCAGCACAAGATCTCCGATCATGAAGACCACGGCGCTTTCATCAGGCCGGAGCGACGCATGATCGGCGTTCGGCGTGCGGAACTCCGACAGCACCAACTCGCCGCACCGAAACAGCAGGAAAGCGTCGTGCGCGTGCAGATCAAGGAGGCCGCTGTAGCGCTTGCGCGCCGAAGGTACAGAGTACCGCTGGCCATCGTCGGTGGTTTCGTGATCGCCGAACTCGATCGGCATGTTGAAGACCCGCACCGACAAGCGGATCCGGTCGTTTTCCGCCAGATAGACGAGATCCGCCTCAGAGATGTTCCAGCGCGCCATGATTTCCGGGAGTGTGAAATAAGCCTTCTCGATTTCCATGCTGACCCCTCGACTCCCGAAGCGCTCGTTCGCTCTCCGTTCTATTATCTTGACGCCCCCCGATCAATCATGTTTTATCCTATTTCATCCACAGCCCCTTGGGGATAAGAAATGGCCGAACACCACACACTGGCTGATCGCCTTCGGGCCCGCGCGCAGCAACTCGGACTGAGCCCCGCCCACGTCGCCGAATTGGCGGGCGTCAATCGTTCCTTCGTCTACGATATCCTGCGCGGTCGCTCGGTCCGGCCCAGCCTCGATCGGCTGGCCGACGTGGCCCGGGTGTTGAAGGTCGAACGTAACTGGCTGATCCACGGCTTTGGCGAGGTCGAGGGAGAGCCGCCGTTCATCGAGAACCCCGACGAGAGTTTTGTCGCGATTGCGCATGCCAGTCCGCGACCCTCGATGGGTGGCGGCGCCATCGTGACCGAAGACCGGGATACGCCCGGCCGCGCCTATCATTTCCGCCGCTCCTGGATAAAGGGCAGCCTCAAGGCCAGCCCGTCGCAACTGCGCATCATGCATGTCGCTGGCGACAGCATGGCGCCGACGCTGCTCGACGGCGATACAGTGCTGGTCGACATGGCGCTTCGCGTGCCGAACCCGCCCGGGATCTTCGTGCTGCACGACGGCATGGGCCTCGTGGCCAAGCGCCTCGAGCACATCCCTATGAGCGATCCGCCCCGGGTGCGCATCATTTCCGACAACCCGCTCTATGCGCCTTACGAAGGCACCGCCGATGAGATCAATATCATCGGTCGCATTCGTTGGTTTGCCAGAGAGATGTGACGACGCACCGGCTGCCACGAGGCATGGCGTCGTTCGTTGCCGTGGCGGCTCAAGCCGATCGGTTCGACGCTGGTCTGCGAATGATTGCGCAGGCCTACCCTAAGCCTATGAAACGGATTGTTTTTATGCGCCATCCGCCTAGCCTTTGCCCATCCAGGCAGAGGTGCGGAGATCAAGTCCATGGCAGCATCGGGACCAAACCCAGTTCCGGCAGCGCAGATGTCGCCAACAGCTCGCCGTGCCGAACTCTGCGGTCTGCTGGCGCTTGGCCTGATCCGGTTGCGGATGCGAGAGACGGGCGAAGTATCTGACGAAACGGGAGAAAGTTGCCTACACTCTCCTCCCGATCAATGCCGTCATGCAACTCCAACTCACCGGAGAGACGCATGACGAAGCCCGATCCAATCCCCGCGCGCCTGGCTGCGCTGAAGGCCACACCGACACCGGACCTGAAGACCCAATGGCGCGACCTGTTCGACACCGAACCGCCGCCCTTCAACCGCCGTTACCTGGAAAGCCGCCTGGCATATCGCATCCAGGAACTGGCCTATGGCGGGCTGAAGCCCGAAACCATCAAGCGGCTGGAAGCCTTGGGCGAACAGCTTGACGGCGGCAACATCACCAAGCGGCGCATCCGGGCTGATCTGAAGCCCATCGCGGGAACGCGCCTGATCCGCGAGTGGCAGGGGGTTGAGCAGATCGTCACCGTTACTCAGGACGGGTTCGAATGGCAGGGGCGGCCGTACCAGTCGCTGTCGGCCATCGCCCGCGCCATCACCGGCACACGCTGGAATGGCTGGGTCTTCTTCGGGCTGAAAAACCACCGGAGGACGGCATGAACAAACCTGTCGTCCGCAAACTGCGATGCGCGGTCTACACCCGCAAATCCTCCGAGGAAGGGCTGGAACAGGAGTTCAACAGCCTGCACGCCCAGCGCGAGGCCTGCGAGGCCTTCATCGCCAGTCAGCGGTCCGAGGGCTGGGTACTGGTGCGCGACCAGTACGACGATGGCGGCATTTCGGGTGGCACTCTGGAACGACCGGGCCTGAAACGCCTTCTGGCCGACATCGAGGATGGGCTGGTTGACGTCGTCGTGGTCTACAAGATCGACCGCCTGTCCCGCTCGCTGATGGATTTTTCCAAGCTGGTCGAGGTGTTCGACCGCAACGGGGTGACCTTCGTCAGCGTCACCCAGTCGTTCAACACGACGACGTCGATGGGGCGGCTGACGCTGAACATCCTGCTGTCGTTCGCTCAGTTCGAGAGAGAGGTAACGGCGGAACGCATTCGGGACAAGGTCCGCGCCAGCCGGATGAAGGGCATGTGGATGGGCGGCTGCCCGCCGCTGGGGTACGAGGTCAAGGATCGAAAGCTGGTCGAAAACCCTGCCGATGCCGCCCATGTCCGCTGGGTGTTCGCCCGGTTCCTCGAGATCGGTTCCGGCACCCTGCTGGCGCGAGAGTTGGCGGAACGGGGCGTCACCACCAGCCGTGGCCACCGCATCGACAAGAAGTTCATCTACCGGATGCTGAACAACCGGG
>JAHYJF010000499.1 GCA_019428955.1 Burkholderiaceae bacterium | reverse complement strand
GCTGGCGGTGCATTGCGCGCGTCGGGTCGCAAACATCGAGAGCTATATCGGGCTGGTCGAGGTCGGGGTCGGGCTCATCCCCGGCGGCGGGGGGCTCGCCTACGGTGCGCGTCGCGCGGCCGAGGAACAAGCGCTCGCTCCGGATGCCAACTTGCTGGAGTTCCTGAAGAAATACTTCATGGCCGCCGGCATGGCCCAGGTCTCGAAATCAGCCCTCGAGGCCCAGGCGATGGGCTACCTGCTCTCCGACGACCAGATCGTCTTCAACCGCTACGAACTGCTCTACACGGCGGTGCGCGAAGCCAAGGCGATGCATGACGCCGGTTACCGGCCGCCGCGGCGTGCGCGCTTCAAGGTCGCGGGACGCAGCAGCGCCTCCACGATCGAGATGCAGCTCGTCAACATGCGCGAGGGTGGCTTCATCTCGGCCCACGACTACCATCTCGGGCGCACCATCGCCGAGGTGATGTGCGGAGGCGACGTCGAGCCCGGCTCGGTGGTCGACGAGGAGTGGATCATGACGCTCGAACGCGAGGCGTTCATGTCACTGCTCACGCACCCGAAGACGCAGGAGCGGATCATGGGAATGATGCAGACCGGCAAGCCGGTTCGCAATTGAGGAGCGCGACTATGAGCAAACAACTGCAAGATGCCTACATCGTCGCTGCCACCCGCACGCCGATCGGCAAGGCCCCCAAGGGGGTGCTGCGCAACGTGCGGCCGGACGACCTGCTGGTGCACGCGATCGGCAATGCAATGAAGCAGGTTCCGACTTTCGATCCGGCGCTCATCGAGGACGCGATCATCGGCTGCGCGATGCCCGAGGGCGAGCAGGGCCTGAACGTCGCGCGCATCGCGCTGCTGCTGGCCGGGCTGCCCGATACGATCGGTGGGGTCACGGTCAACCGCTTCTGTGCTTCGGGCCTGACCGCGATCGCGATGGCCGCCGACCGGATCCGGGTCGGTGAGGCCGACGCCATAATCGCCGGCGGCTGCGAATCGATGAGCATGGTGCCGATGGGCGGCAGCAAGCCCTCGATCAACCCGCGCGTCTTTGCCGGCGACGAGAACATCGGCATCGCCTATGGGATGGGGTTGACTGCCGAACTGGTGGCCAGGAAGTGGAAAGTGAGCCGCGAAGCCCAGGACGCCTTTGCGCTGGCCTCGCACACCAAGGCGGTCGCGGCCCAGCAGGCTGGCCACTTCGCCGCCGAGATCAGCCCCTACGAAGTGCTCGAGAAGTTTCCCGACCTGGCCAGCGGCAAGGTCACCGAGACTCGTCGCCTGGTCGAACTCGACGAAGGCCCGCGGGCCGATTCGAATGCCGCAGCGCTGGCGAAATTGCGCGCGGTGTTCGCCGCCAAGGGCAGTGTCACGGCGGCCAACAGCTCCCAGACCTCGGATGGGGCCGGCGCATTACTGGTGGTGAGCGAGCGCCTGCTCAAGCAGTTCAACCTGACGCCACTGGCGCGCTTCGTATCCTTCGCGGTTCGCGGTGTGCCGCCTGAAATCATGGGGATCGGACCCAAGGAAGCGATTCCGGCCGCACTCCGGAACGCCGGCCTGAAGCAGGAAGACCTGGGCTGGATCGAGTTGAACGAGGCTTTTGCC
>JAHYJF010000498.1 GCA_019428955.1 Burkholderiaceae bacterium | reverse complement strand
AACGAAGTCGTGTTGCTCGAATCCGGCGCCGAATATTTCCCGGCCCTGGCCAGCGCGTTCGATGTGGCGCGCGCCACCATCTTCATCGAGACCTATATTTTCGCCGACGATGTCAGCGGCCGCGATATTGCGGCGCGGCTGGCGGCGGCGGCCGCGCGTGGGGTTCAGGTCCACCTGATCGTCGACGGTTTTGGCACGCCGCGCCTGGATGGCGAAGTGGCGCGTCTGCTCGATACCGCCGGTGTCGCAGTCGAGATCTTTCGCCCCGAGCGGCGCCGCTTCGCTCCCGACCGGGCCCGGCTGCGGCGACTGCACCGCAAGATCGTCGTGATCGACGGCGGCACGGTGTTTGTCGGCGGAATCAACATGCTTGACGATTACAACGACCCCAATCATGGCCGTCTGGATTATCCGCGGCTCGATTACGCGGTGCGCGTCTGCGGTCCGCTTGCAGCCCAGGCGCATCTTGCGGCGGAACGACTGTGGTGGGAAACGGTGGTGGTCAACCGCTCGCTGCGCCGGCCGCAGGGCAGCGGCCGGCAGCAGCGCATCGCGCTCCAACCACCGGGCTCGGTGAGCAGCGACGTCACGCACCACGGGGTCACCCGGGCAATGTTTGTGCTGCGCGACAACTTTCGCTTCCGGCGCACCATCGAGCGTTGGTACCTGCGCGCGATCGCCCGCTCCCGCCGGGAGGTCCTGATTGCCTGCGCCTATTTCTTTCCCGGCGTGCGGATGCGGCGCGCGCTGGTGCTGGCGGCCGGTCGCGGCGTGCGGGTGCGGCTGCTGTTGCAGGGCCGGGTGGAATATCTCCTGCAACACTACGCTTCGCAGGCGCTCTACGACGAGCTGCTGCGTGCCGGCATCGAAATAGTTGAATATCGCAAGAGTTTCCTGCATGCCAAGGTGGCCGTGATCGACGACTCGGCCACGGTCGGCTCGTCGAACATCGACCCCTTCTCGTTGCTGCTGGCTCGCGAGGCTAACGTGGTCATCGGCGATGCGGCCTTCGCGGCCGAACTGCGCGCGCGCCTGGGGGCCGCGATTGACGACGGCGGCGTGCCGCTCGAACTGAAGCACCACCGGCGCCGGCCCTGGCCGCTGCGCATCGTCAACTGGTTCGCATTTGCCATCCTGCGGCTGGGCGTCTCGCTCAGCGGCGTCACGGGACGCTACTGAATGACGGCCCCGCGCCTGCTGGGAGTCGGGTTCCACGACCGGCCATCGCCGCGCCGCCCGATCTGGCTGGCGCATGGCCGGGCCAGGGAAGGGCTGGTTGATCTCGCCGGTTTCGAGCAGGCTACGACTCTGGCGCAGTTCGAACTGCTGCTCTCGGCTTCCGGGCCGTGGCTAGGGGCCTTCGATTTCCCGCTGGGGCTGGCGCGCGAACTGATCGTGGAGCGCGCCTGGCCATTGCGTTGGGAAGAGCTGGTTGCCAGCGTCGGGCGGCTCGGCCGCGCCGCGCTGGTAGAGCACTTGCGAGACTTTTGTGCCGCGCGTCCCCGCAGCCGGCGTTTCGCCCTGCGTGCGACCGAGCGCATCGCCGGCACCGGTCCGGCCATGGGACGGGTCGGCACCCGCCATGCCTTGCGCTTCCAGGCTGGTGCTCCCCGGTT
>JAHYJF010000103.1 GCA_019428955.1 Burkholderiaceae bacterium | reverse complement strand
GAGGCCGTGCTGCTGCTCGACAAGCCCGCCGGTATCACCTCGAATGATGCACTGATGCAGGTGCGCCGCCTGCTCAATGCCGCCAAGGCCGGACACGGTGGCACGCTCGATCCGATGGCCACGGGGCTACTGCCAATCGCGCTCGGCGAGGCCACCAAGTTCCTGCACGACCTGCTCGATGCCGACAAGACCTATGAGGCGGAGATCCGGTTCGGAATTGCGACCGACACTGGCGATGCCCTCGGCAAGGAGATAGGGCGCGGCACGAGCGAGGTTACGTGGCCTGATCTCGAAGCCGCGCTGAGCGCCTTCCGCGGCCCGATCGAGCAGGTGCCGCCAATGTATTCGGCGCTCAAGCGCGCCGGCCGACCGCTCTACGAGTACGCCCGCGCCGGCCAGACGCTGGAGCGCGAGGCTCGCCCGGTAACGATTCACCAACTCGAATTGCTGGCGCTGGCCGCCGGGTCAGCGCGCATCAGGGTCACCTGTTCAAAGGGCACCTACGTCCGGACCCTGGCTGAAGACATCGGGCGGGCCCTGGGCACGGTGGCGCACTTGAGCGCCCTGCGCCGCACCCGGGTCGGGACCCTGGAGATTTCTGCCGCCCTGCGCATCGACCTGCCGCTGCAACTCGGCGAGGTAGACCCCGGTTTGCTCGCCGCGGCGCGCGCCGCGGTGCGCGCGGCCCTGCTGCCGCCCGACGCCCTGGTCGCCACCTTGCCGCCCTGCGTTCTGGATGCGGTGAGCGCGGCGCGCTTCACCCACGGCCAACCGGTTCCCTGCCCTGATGCTGCCGCTACCCTGCTGCCGCCCGGTCGGGTCAGGGTCTATCGCGACGAGATCCTGTTGGGGGTAGGGAGGATCGACGGCGCCGGAATAATTGCGCCCGAACGGGTCGTGGCAGTCGCTGGAGCAATAGTCGTGTAAAATCATCGGTCCCCCGCCTTTAGCCGCGTGTATCCCCGCGGCCTAGTCTCATCATGCTGGCCCCCATTAGAAATATCGCCATAATCGCGCACGTCGATCATGGCAAGACCACCCTCGTCGACCAGCTGCTGCGTCAGTCGGGAACCTTCCGCGCCCATCAGCTCCTCGCCGAGCGGGTGATGGACAGCAACGACCTTGAGCGCGAGCGCGGCATCACTATCCTGGCCAAGAACTGCGCGGTCGAGCACGCCGGCACGCGGATCAATATTGTCGACACTCCCGGGCACGCTGATTTCGGCGGCGAGGTCGAACGCGCCCTCTCGATGGTCGATGGTGTGCTGCTGCTGGTTGATGCAGTCGACGGGCCGATGCCGCAGACGCGCTTCGTCACCCGCAAGGCGCTGGCGCTGGGCCTGCGGCCGATCGTGGTGATCAACAAGATCGACCGCCCTGGTGCCCGCCCCAACTGGGTTGTGGACCACACTTTCGATCTCTTCGACAAGCTCGGCGCAACCGAGGAACAGCTCGACTTCCCGGTGGTCTACACCTCGGCAATCAATGGCTACGCTCTCAACCGCCTCGATGATCTGCCCGAAGGCGGCGTCACCGGAGCGGCCGCAGCGGCTGCCCTGGGGCTGACGATGGGACCGCTGTTTGACGCGATTCTGGCCCAGGTGCCGGCGCGCGCCGATGATCCCGACGGACCGCTGCAGTTCCAGATTTCGGCGCTCGATTTCTCGAGCTACGTTGGCAAGATCGGCATTGGCCGAATAAACCGTGGTCGGATCCGTTCCGGCCAGAGCTTGCTGGTGATGCAGGGCGATCCGGCCGAGACAGGCGTGGCCCCGGTGAGCGCCAAGGTCAACCAGGTGCTGCGCTTTCGCGGTCTGGATCGCGAGGTGGTCGACGAAGCGTTTGCCGGCGACATCGTGGCGATCAACGGCATCGACGAGATCGGGATCGGGTCGACCTTGTGCGACGTCGCCTGTCCCGAAGCGCTGCCGATGCTGAAAGTCGACGAGCCTACCATGACCATGGAATTCCTGGTCAACACCTCGCCGATGGCGGGTCGGGAGGGCAAGTACGTGACCAGCCGCCAGATCCGCGACCGGCTGGTGCGCGAGCTCAAATCCAATGTCGCACTGCGCGTCGAATTCACCGCTGACAGCGATACCTTTGTGGTCTCGGGACGCGGTGAACTGCACCTGACGATCCTGCTCGAGAACCTCCGCCGCGAGGGCTACGAACTTGCCGTTTCGCGGCCCAAGCCGAGGATCAAGATGGTCGACGGCCAGAAGCTCGAGCCCTATGAGATCTTCAGTGCCGATCTTGAGGAAACCCACCAGGGCGCGGTCATGGAACTGCTCGGCCGCAGGCGCGGCGAGTTGCAGAACATGGAACTCGACGGCAAGGGCAGGGTGAGGCTGGAGTATCGTGTTCCGGCGCGAGGACTGATCGGCTTTCACAACGAATTCCTCAACCTGACCCGCGGAACGGGCATCGCCAGCCACGTGTTCGACGACTACGGCCCGTGGGCCGGTCCGATCGAGGACCGGCGCAATGGTGTGCTGATCTCGCAGGACGATGGCGCCGCCGTGGCCTACGCACTTTGGAAGTTGCAGGATCGGGGCCGGATGTTCGTCAATCCCGGTGATCCGCTCTACGAGGGCATGGTCATCGGGATCCACTCGCGCGACAACGATCTGGTGGTAAATCCGGTCAAGGAAAAGAAGCTCACCAACATCCGCACCTCGAGCAAGGACGAACACATCGTCCTGGTGCCGTCGATCGCGTTGACGCTGGAGAAGGCGGTCGAGTTCATCTCGGACGACGAACTGGTCGAGCTCACTCCCAAGAGCATCCGCTTGCGCAAGCGCCTGCTCAAGGAGCACGAGCGCAAGCGCGCGTCGCGCGAGACGGTGGTTCCGGAATAGGGCAGCACCTTCAGCAGGTAGTGCCACCGCGTCTGGACTAGCGCTCGCCGCCCCGCTGTGCGAGCGAGCGCGCGACCTGGTCGAGCCGGTCATGGCCCCAGAACATCTGGTCGCCGACGAAGAACGTCGGGGCGCCAAACACCCCACGCGAGACAGCCGCGTCGGTGTCGCTGCGCAACTTGTCCTTCACCGCCTGGTCTGACGCCAGCGCCAGCAGTTCCCGGTCATCGAGACCTGCTTCCCCGATGACCACAGCCAGTTCGGCCGGATCGGCGAGATTGCGCCCTTCACCCCACATCGCCCTGAAGGCGGCTGCGACCCAGGCCGGGAAATTGTCTGGTCGCCGCATCTGCAGACCGGTGGCAATGCGCATCGCCACCAGGGTGTTGACCGGGAAGTGGGCGTTGTGGCTGAACGCTACCGCGAGCGAGAGAGCGCAACGCACGAGATCCTGCTCGACCCAGCGCATCTTGGCTGGCACTTCAAATGGCGAGTGGTTGGCGCTCGCCCTGATGGCCGCGCCGAGCAGGATCGGCTGCCAGACGATCTGCGCCTCTGCCGCCTGCGCGATCGCAGGCAGTGCGTGGTAGGCGAGGTACGAGTAGGGGCTACCTACGTCGAAGACGAACTCTACCGCTCGTTGCATGGGCTGCTCCGCATCAGTCGTGCGTTCGGCCAAGCTGGGGGCTACGTCATCTGGGTGATGAACTTTGTGTTCAGGTAGCCGTCGAAGGTTTCGCTGCCCCCTTCGCTGCCGTAGCCGCTGTCCTTGATGCCGCCAAACGGCGTTTCGGCCAGGGCGATCCCGAAGTGGTTGATGTTCACCATGCCGGCTTCGAGCCCGGTCGAAATGAGGTGGGCGTTGCGGATCGAGCTGGTGAACGCGTACGACGCCAGTCCATAGGGCAGCCGGTTGGCGCGGGTCAGAGCCTCTTCGAGGCTGTCGAAACGCACGATCGGCACCACCGGACCAAAGGGCTCGCTAGTCATCACCAGCGCGTCATCGGGAACCTCGGTGAGCACGGTCGGGGCAAAGAAATTGCCGCGCTCGCCGATGCGTGCGCCGCCGGTGACCGCAACCGCACCGCGTTCGCGCGCATCCTCGACGAATTCGGTCATCGATCCGACGCGCCGCTGGTGGGCCAGTGGCCCCATGCGGGTCCCAGCCTCAAGTCCGTCGCCGATCTTGAGTTTCTCGGCCGCGGCCACGAAGGTTTCCAGGAAGCGCTCATACGCTGCGCGTTCGACATACACCCGCGATGGCGCAACGCAGACCTGACCGGCGTTGCGGAACTTCAGCGCCGCAACCAGCTTGGCGGCGCGCACGATATCGCCGTCCGCGCAGACGATCACCGGCGAGTGGCCGCCGAGTTCCATTGTGCAGCGCTTCATCAGCGAGCCGGCCAGCGCCGCCAGCTGCTTGCCCACCGGGACTGATCCGGTAAACGAGATCTTGCGCACGATCGGCGAGCGGATCAGGTAGTCAGAGACCTCGTGGGGAACGCCCCAGACGACGTTCAGGCAGCCGGCGGGGAGCCCCGCGTCATGAAACAGGCGGGCGAGCGCCACGACCGCACTGGGCGCATCCTCGGGGCCCTTGACGATGATGGTGCAGCCGGCACCGAGCGCCGCGACGATCTTGCGAATGGCCTGGTTGAACGGGAAGTTCCAGGGCGTGAACGCAGCGCACACTCCGATCGGCTCGCGCACGACCAGTTGGCGCACCCCCTCGACGCGGGCCGGAATCACCCGTCCGTAGATGCGACGGCATTCCTCGGCGTGCCATTCGGCGTGTTCGGCGCAGCCGGTTACTTCGCCGACCGCCTCGGCCAGGGGCTTGCCCTGGTCGAGCGTGATGTTGCGACCGATCGCATCGGCGCGCTCGCGCGCGAGTTCCGCGACCTTGCGCAGGATGGCCGAGCGCTCCATCGGTGATGTCCGCCGCCATGATTCGAAGGCCCGCTGCGCGGCAGCAAGCGCGCGATCAAGATCCTCGGTGCTCGCGTGCGGCAGCCTGCCCAGCACCTCGTCGCTGGCCGGGTTGAGGACATCCTGCTCGCGGCGCCCGCCGCCCCGGATGAACTCACCGTCGATATAAAGTCCCAGTTCTTCGTACATGCTGTTCCCTCGCTCGTGGCGGCATTATCCTCTGATAGTTACACGATGATCCGGGAATGCGCCGCAGGAGGCAAATCCGGAAGCCAAGACCCTGTTGCAGCGGGGCTATTGGGCAGGCCAACCGGGCCAATTGTTGCTTCGGCGGCGGGTGGTTTACACTGCCGGCTGGCGTATTGGGCATTACCGGGCGGGTCTGCGGAGCAGATTTGCCCCGTGCCGGCCAGGTAGTTGCCTCATTCAGTCGTGCCGAGAGAAAGTTTTTGGTTGTCGTCGGCGCCGATTCGTTGCATCCTTGCCCCTGTGCCCGTCGTGCAGGAATGCGGGACGTCAAACAAACCTCAAAGGAGATTGAGTCCATGGTTACTGCGAAGGGTGTCGCCAAGCCGGCCGCGAAGACTGCCCGCAAACCTAATGCGGCCTTCATGAAGCCGCTGAAGCCAAGCGCCGCGCTGGCCGCCGTGATCGGTGCTGGAGCCGTTCCCCGAACCGAAGTGGTCAAGAAAATGTGGGAATACATCAAGAAGAACAATCTGCAGGACCAGAAGAACAAGCGCATGATTAATGCCGACGCCAAGTTGAAGGAAGTCTTCGGCGCTTCGCAGGTCTCGATGTTCGAGATGACCAAGCTGATCGGCAAACACCTCAGCTAGCCAAAGGTTTCACGTGTGGAGGCGGCGCGCTCTTGCCTCCCCTGAAAGAGAAGGCGGCCCGAGGGTCGCTTTCTCGTTTCGTGCGCCCAGCATGGGCGCGATCTTCGGGGTGCAAGTCCCGGTCCCCGGCCGAGCTGGCCACAGCGAGTCAAGTGAAGCGCAACTGCGTGAGGGTGACCGAGCGTGGGGAGGAAGCGTGGATCGTAAAGCGTGAGCCGGGGTACACGAACCGCATCGGAGGCGGCGCCGGTCAGGGCGAGCAGGCGAATGACTGCGAAGCTTTTGTGGCCAAAGGCCAGGCGACGTAAATGCGGCGGTTGTGCGGTGAAGGATGGCGTTCTTACCCAATGGGATGGACGCCCCGACCCGATAACGGCATCGATGTGCCAAAGTGGAAGTGTAATCGACCACTCAAACCGGAAGGGGCGTCCACCATGCAGATTACGACAGTTGGTATCGATCTGGCCAAGAACGTGTTCTAGGTCCACGGCGTGAACGAGCACGGCAAGGCCGTGCTGCGCAAGCAGTTGCGACGAGACCAGGTCGCAGTGTTCTTCGCCAACCTGCCGCCATGCTTGATCGGCATGGAAGCATGCGGCGGGGCTCATCATTGGGCCCGCCAGCTCCAGTCATTCGGTCACACGGTGAGGCTGATGGCGCCGTAATTCGTGAAGCCCTACGTCAAGAGCAACAAGAACGACGCGGCCGATGCTGAGGCGATCTGCGAGGCCGTCGGGCGCCCCTCGATGCGGTTTGTGCCGATCAAGAACGTCGAGCAACAGTCGGTATTGGCGTTGCACCGCGTCCGACAGGGATTCGTCAAGGCGCGAACCGCCCAGGCCAATCAGATTCGCGGCCTGCTGGGTGAGTAAGGACTGATCGTGCCTCAAGGAATCGCGTACATCGCCCAGCGGGTGCCCGATCTGATCGAGGATGCCAGCAACGAGCTTCCTGGGACGTTCCGCGTGCTGATCGACCGACTGCTGGAGCATTTGAAGCTGCTGCATCAGCAAGTCGAGGCGATCGAGGCTCAGATCAAGGCTTGGCACCGTTCCAACGAGGTGAGCCGTCGCCTCGAGAAGGTTCCCGGTATCGGCCCGCTGACCGCCAGCGCGCTGGCTGCCACGGTGGGCGACGCCAAGAACTTCGACAACGGCCGGCAGCTCGCCGCGTGGCTGGGCTTCGTTCCGCGGCAGCATTCCAGCGGCGGCAAGCCGACCCTGCTGGGAATGAGCAAGCGCGGCGACGCGTACCTGCGAACATTGCTGATCCACGGCGCCCGATCGGTGATCTACCGCGCTTCACAGCGAGCCGACGCCGAGAGCTGGCTGGTTAAGGTCATTGCGCGGCGCAACAAGAATATGGCGGCCGTGGCACTGGCCAATAAGACGGCCAGGATCGTGTGGGCGCTTCTTGTCCACGATCGAGAATTCCAACCCGACTACGGATCTGCCTCGGTGGCCGCGTAGTCGAGTGGCCACGTCTTAACAAACCGACGAAAGAGAATCACACACCACCGATTGCTCAGGCGATCACGCAGTGATGGCAAGACAGGTCAGAGCGTGGTTGGCAAAGCCCGCTCTCCCCGAGGCACCACAAGTGCGTTTACCCGATCGAGGTGTCAACCAGCAAAGCCCATCAGGGACAGCAGCGCAAGCTGCACCAAAAGTCCGGATGTACGGGTGCAATCTTTACCTTCGCGTCGTCATGAATTGAAAGCTTGGCAAACCGGGGGCGTCCATGTATGGGGAGATCTGGTCTTGCGGGTGAAAGCCCGACGCTGATGAAGCGGAGCCAGAAGTCAGCAGAGGTCGTAGTGTGGGCTGGGCAGCGCGTAGTTCAGGAGGGTTCAAGTCCCTCTGGCGCTCGGATGAGGAGCGTCATATCCGAACGCGGGGGTAACGCCTCGCGGGCCGGGGAGAGGAAGGAAGTCGCGGGCCGGGGAGAGGAAGGAAGGTATGGAGGGGCCTAAACGGTGTTGTCTCCCGCATAACTTCGTGATTCACCGCCGGTTTTGTCGCGGATTGTGTTCCCGCCTGCAAGGGTGAGGCGTTGGCCGATCGCGAAGCGATCGGCCTGTTGGTCAGGCGGTGAGGGGGTGGGAGGGGTTGGAGATCGGCGGCGACCGGCGGTAATCTGGCTGCCTGTTCGATCACTATCGAGAGAGGTGGGTCCGCGAAGCTCAAACCTTCGCGGACCCGGTGCCGGTGCAGCTTCGATTTGTCACGGGGCAGACCGGCGACGAGTACGTTACCCGAGAGGGGTGGCGTCTGGCAATGCTGGATCGCTGCCCGCTGCACCGCCAGGGCGGTTGCGGGTTCACCCGCCACGGTACCTACGAGCGGCGCCACCCCGCGGGAACACGGATCGCGCGCTGGTACTGTCGGCAAGGTCATCGCACGTTCAGCCTGCTGCCCGATCACTTGGCGGCGAGGTTGCCGGGCACGCTCGCCCAGATCGAGCGCGTGGTCGCATTCGTCGAGACGGCGCGCAGCCTCGAGGCGGCGGCCGACGCGCTGCGGCCCGATTCGGTGACGTTGGTCAGTGCGTTGCGCTGGGTACGCCGGCGCGTCGCGCCGGTGCGCGTGGTGCTGGCCAGCGCCATCACGCTGCTGCCGGCCGAACTCGGTGGCTGCGCCCCGACGATCGCCAGCGTGCGCGAGCGGCTCGGCCTCGAGGACGTGCTCGAGACGCTACGCGGGGTGCTCGCCGAACACCTTCAGGCGCTGTCGCGGCCGTTCGGATTCCGATCCCGCGGTGGCGCTGGGCGCGCCCCTCGAGGGGCACGCCAACACCACAGGGGGCCTGACCCGCCGACGCGCTCGCCATAGCGTGGCGACTTCTCGTTTGCAGGAGTTCCCCGCCATGACCAATGAGCCATACCGCCAGGCGCTGGCGCTGTTTCGCTACGGGTTGATCGCCGAGTTCCTCCAGGATCCGCCCGGCAGCCCCGGGCTGTACGCGCGATTGCGCACCAAGGCCGACGCCGACTACGTGATCCCGGGCTCGACCCGCACCCGGGTCGCCCCCGAGACGCTGCGCCACTGGATCCGCGACTACCGG
Source organism: Burkholderiaceae bacterium (assembly GCA_019428955.1). Classification (GTDB taxonomy): domain Bacteria; phylum Pseudomonadota; class Gammaproteobacteria; order Burkholderiales; family Burkholderiaceae_E; genus JAGXFR01. The sequence goes on along the minus strand of JAHYJF010000103.1, from coordinate 2,297 downwards.
CGCGGTGGCTTCGACGCGCTGCTCCCCAAGGCCCGCGCCGACCGCGGCCACTCGCGCGCGCTCCCGGCGCCGATCGCCGATGCCTTGCTGTTGCTCAAGGAGGAGCAGCCGCACCTGTCGATCCCGCAACTGATCGGCGTGCTCACCGAGCGCGGCACGATCACGCGCGGCGAGCCCCCGGCGCTCTCGACGGTGCACCGCCTGCTGGCTCGCGCCGGCCTGATGGACCAGCACCGCGACGACCCCGGCACGCTGGACCGGCGCCGCTTCGCCTTCGCCGAGCCCGGCCAACTGTGGATGAGCGACGTGATGCACGGACCCAGCGTTGCGATCCCCGGCACCCGCACCCGGCGCAAGACCTACCTGATCGCCTTCATCGACGACGCCACCCGCGTGATCCCGTACTGCGCGTTTGCGCTCTCGGAGAACACCCAGACGTTCCTGCCCGTGTTCAAGCAGGCCATCCTGCGCCGCGGCCTGCCCCAGCGCCTGTACGTCGACAACGGCGCCAACTACCGCAGCCAGCACCTGGCGCTGGTGTGCGCGCGCCTGGGCGTCGCGCTCATCCACGCCCGGCCCTACCAGCCCGCAGGAAAGGGCAAGATCGAACGCTGGTTCCGGACCGCACGCGCCCAGCTCCTGGCCCGCCTCACCCCGGCCGACACCGACAGCCTCGAGGCGCTGAACCGGCGCCTGTGGGCCTGGGTCGAGGCCGAGTACCACCACAGCCCGCACCGCGGTCTCGAGGACGCCACTCCGCTGGATCGCTGGGCGATGAGCCAGCAGCCCCCGCGCCTGCCCGAGGCGCGCCTGGACCTCGACGCGCTGTTCCTCTTCGAGGCGCGCCGGCGCGTGCAGCGCGATCGCACCGTCAGTCTGAACGGCACTCTGCTCGAGGTCGACGCCGCCCTCGTGGGCGAGCGCGTCACGCTGCGCTACGACCCCGCGCTGCCGCCCGGGCGCGGCATCGAGGTCTGGCACAAGGAGCGCTTCGTCCAGCGCGCTACCCCTCTGGACGCCTACGCCAACTGCCACGTGCGTCGCCACCGCCCCACCCAGGGCATCGAGGCGGCCGACCCCGCTCCCGCACCCCGATCCAGCGGCCTGGCGCTGCGCGATCTGCCGCGGCACAACCCCCAAGGCAAGGAGCCGCGCTGATGTACCTCACCCACTTCGGCCTGACCCACTACCCCTTCGAGCGCGCGCTCGCCCCCGACGAGTTGTTCACCTCCGCCGCCGCCCGCGAGGCCGCCGCCCGCCTGAACCACCTCGTCGAGTTACGCGGCATCGGCCTGATCACCGGCGAGGTCGGCTCGGGCAAGACCACCGTGTGCCGCCAACTCGGCGCCGGCCTGCACCCGGGCCTGCACCGCCTGTTCTACGTCACCCTGTCCACCGGCAACGTCATGGACATGTACAAGGCCATCGGCTGGCAACTGGGCCTGCCCATCGAGCGCAACCGCGCCACCGCCTACCGCGCCATCCACACCGAGGTCTGTCGCCTGGCCATCGAGTCGCGCATCCACCCCGTGCTCGTCATCGACGAGGCCCATCACCTGCGCAACGACGTCCTCGAGGATCTGCGCCTGCTCACCAACTACGCCATGGACTCCGAGCCCCGGCTGTGCCTGCTGCTCGTCGGACTGACCGAGTTGCGCCGGCGCCTGGCCATGACCGTGCACGAGTCGCTCACCCAGCGCATCGTCGTGCGCTTCCACCTCGGCGGCCTGGCTCGCGACGAACTGCCGCAATACCTGCAACACCGCCTGCGCATCGCCGGCACCGAGATGGCCCTGTTCGAGCCGCCCGCCATCGAGGCCCTCTACCAGGCCACCCAGGGCCTGCCGCGCAAGGTCAACCGTCTGGCCCACTACGCCCTGTCGGCCGCCGCCCTGGCCAAGGCACGAATGATCACCGCCGAGCACCTCCAGGCCGCCCTCGAGGAGGTCCAGTGAAGCACCCCACATCATTGGTCCCGCTCATCCTGCCCAAGCTCTCCGAGCAGGCGGCCGTCCAGCTCCTCGAGATCCTGCGCACGTTGATGGCCATCGTCGAGTATCACTACGACCCGCAGATCCAGCGGTGGCGACAACGACAGCGCCGGCGCGACACACAAACTTCCTATCCCGGACAACGACTGCCCGAGGACGAATTGCCCTTCTGACCGATCCTCGATCTCGACGCTCCCGCTCGCGCCCCGGTGTCCCGGGGCCGCGAGCGCTTGCGCTGCGCTCTGTCTCACCGTCCCGCATTGTTCCAACCGCTCGCCCTATCCGGGAGATCCATCCCCGCACGTC
>JAHYJF010000102.1 GCA_019428955.1 Burkholderiaceae bacterium | reverse complement strand
GCAGCTGCACCCCGGGCGGCCCAGGGGTGCCGCGCGGCGCCAATCGAGCGCGCGCCGCGGCCGGGCCGGCGGCCGCGGCCACCGGCGTCCTGTCAGGCGTGCGCGCCGGCGCTGCCGGGGGCGTCGTCTGCGCCTTCGCCGGCGCCGGCTGCGCCGTCGGAGCCGGTGCAGCCGCAGCCGCCGGCTTCTGTGCCGCCGCTGGCGCTGGTGCTGCTTCTTCAACCTCGGCAGTTCCTGCGCCGGTGACTTCGATTCGCACCAGCGCGCTGCCCACCGCCATGACGTCGCCGGGCTTGCCGCCCAGATCGAGCACCGTCCCATCGACCGGCGAGGGAATCTCGACCGTGGCCTTGTCGGTCATCACGTCGGCCAGCACCTGGTCCTCGCGCACCTTCTCGCCGGGCGCCACATGCCAGACCACCACTTCGACCTCGGTAATGCCTTCGCCGATGTCGGGCATCTTGATCACGTGAATACCCATCTCAAGCCTCCATCACGCGCCGCAGCGCTGCGCCGACCCGGTCGGGACCGGGGAAGTAGGCCCACTCCTGGGCGTGCGGGTAAGGCGTGTCCCACCCGGTGACCCGCTCGATCGGGGCTTCGAGGTGGTAGAAACAGTGTTCCTGCACGAGCGCGATCAGCTCGGCACCGAAACCGCTGGTGCGGGTGGCTTCGTGCACGACCACGCAACGCCTGGTCTTTTGCACCGAATTGACCAGCGCCGCCAGGTCGAGCGGCCAGATACTGCGCAGGTCGATGATCTCGGCATCGATGCCGGTTTCGGCGGCGGCGGCCGCGGCGACGAACACCATCGTTCCGTAGGTGATCACGGTGACTTCGCTGCCGGGACGGAAGATCGCGGCGCTCTCGAGCGGCACGGTGTAATAGCCTTCGGGCACCTCGCTCAGGGGATGCTTGGACCAGGGCACCGACGCGCGCTCATGATGGCCGTCGAAGGGTCCGTTGTAGAGGCGCTTGGGCTCGAGGAAGATCACCGGGTCGTCATTCTCGATCGACGCGATCAGCAGGCCCTTGGCGTCGTAGGGATTCGACGGCATCACGGTGCGGATACCGCAGACCTGGGTGAACATCGCCTCCGGACTCTGGCTGTGGGTCTGCCCGCCGTAGATCCCGCCACCGCAGGGCATGCGGATGGTGATCGGGCAGGTGAAGTCGCCCGCCGAGCGGTAGCGCAGGCGGGCCGCCTCGGAAACGATCTGGTCGGCCGCCGGGTAGAAATAATCGGCGAACTGGATCTCCGGAACCGGGCGCAGGCCGTAGGCGCCCATGCCCACCGCGGCCCCAACGATGCCGCCCTCGGCGATCGGGGCATCGAAGACGCGCGACTTGCCGTACTTCGCCTGCAGACCCTCGGTGCAGCGGAATACGCCGCCGAAATAGCCGACGTCCTCGCCGAAAATCACCACGTTGGGATCGCGCTCGAGCATCACGTCCATGGCCGAGCGCAGTGCCTGGATCATCGTCATCGTGGCCAAGGTCAGGCTCCGAGTTGTTGACGTTGCCGGCGCAGATGCTCCGGCATGTCCTTGTAGACATCGTCGAAAATCGCCGCCGCGCTCGGGATCGGGCCGGAGCCGAGTGTGCCGTAGCTCTCGGCCTCCTTCTGCGCGGCGCGCACCTGGGCCTCGACCTCCTCCATCATCCCGGCATGCTGCTTCTCCGACCAGGCGCCAATCGTGATCAGGTGCTTCTTTAGCCGCACGATCGGGTCGCCCAGCGGGAAGCGCTCCCAGTCGTCGCCTGGCCGGTACTTGGACGGGTCGTCGGAAGTCGAATGAGCGCCGCCGCGATAGGTGACCCACTCGATCAGCGTCGGACCGAGGTTGCTGCGCGCGCGCTCGACGGCCCACTGCGAAGCGGCGTAGACCGCCAGAAAATCGTTGCCGTCGACCCGCAGCGAGGCAATGCCGTTGCCCAGTCCGCGGGACGCGAAGGTGGTTTCGTCACCTCCGGCTATCCCCTGGAAAGTCGAGATCGCCCACTGGTTGTTGACCACGTTGAGGATCACCGGGGCGCGATAGACCGCAGCGAAGGTCAGCGCGTTGTGGAAGTCGGCCTCGGCGGTCGAACCGTCGCCGATCCAGGCCGAAGCAATCCTGGTGTCGTTCTTGATGGCTGAAGCCATCGCCCAGCCCACCGCCTGGATGTACTGGGTCGCAAGGTTGCCCGAGATCGTGAAGAATCCGGCGCGGCGCACCGAGTAGAGCACCGGCAGCTGGCGGCCCTTGAGGGGATCGCGTGCGTTGGAAAAGTTCTGGCACATCATGTCGACCAGCGAGACGTCGCGCGCCATCAGCAGGCCCTGCTGGCGGTAGGTCGGGAAGCACATGTCGTCGTCGCGCAGCGCCAGCGCGTGAGCCACTGCGACGGCCTCCTCGCCGAGCGCCTGCATGTAGAACGAAACCTTCTTCTGGCGTTGGGCAACCAGCATCCGGGCGTCGAAGATCCTGGTCTTGATCATCGCCCGCAGGCCGCGCAGGAGGAGTTCGGCCTCGACTTGCGGCGCCCACGGCCCGAGGGCGTTGCCTTCGTTATCGAGCACCCGAATCAGCGTGAATGCCAGGTCGGTCATCTTCTTGGCCGAGGCGTCCACCCTGGGACGGCGCACTTCGCCGGCGGCCGCCAGGTGCAGATAGGAAAAGTCGGTTTCGTGTCCGGGGCGGCCCGAGGGTTCGGGGACATGCAGGCTCAGCGGCCCGGGCTGGGGCACGCCGTGTGGCGCGCCGCGATTGGCTTTGCTGCTCATACTTCTCCTCCCGCGCGATCGTGTCGCACGTATGAACATCGTTCATCGGCACGCCCAAACCGGTAGGCCGGACGGCTCGGTTGCGCAGGCGAATCACTACGAGCGACTGCGCCGCTGCCGCCGCGTCCACGCGCCTGCAGCCGGGATGACCAGCAATCCCGTTCTTAATTATAGCGGGCTCCCGCTGGTATTCGACAGATCCGCGGGCCAATCAGGGGCGTCTTGTCCTTCAGGACTTGCCGCGGGTCGACAGACCCAAGAGCCGATAGGCAGGGCACCAGCTGATCGCTGCGGTAGCCAGGGCGACTACCCCGATCAGTCCCCACCAGCTCCCGTAGGCAATGCCGACGGCGATGATCACCAAACCGAGCACCAGTCGCAAGATCCGGTCGGTCGAACCAAGATTTGATTCCATGATCTCCCTCCTTATTGTCGTCAGGGTGCAATCTTGAACTTTAAACCAAACTTAGCGCAAAAACCTCCCGCGCCCCGCGCTTCGCGCTGCGACGGACCGGGTCAGCGTTTGGCGCCGAAGACATGAATGCCGTCGCGCAGCAGGGACACCGTAAACTCCTGGCCGTTCTCCAGGCCGAGGCGCGCCGCCACCATGGCCGAGACGCTCAGTGCCAGCGGCATGGCGGGCGCGTGCAACGGCGCCAGCGTCAGCGAGACGTTCTCGCCCAGCGTCATCATGCGCAGCAGGCGGCAGGCCACCGGGTTGCCGCGCGCGCTGGTCGAGGGCTTGTCGCGCCGGTGGATGATGACGTGACTGGGCGGGATGACCCAGGAACAGGCCGCGCCGAGCGCCAGTTGCGGCTGCAACGGCAACTCCAGAGCCAGTCCCTGCCAATCCAGCACGCTTCGTTCTGCCGCCAGGTCGTGGGCGGCAATCGTCCCTTCGAAGATATTCTTGATCGCAACCAGCCGCGCCACCTCGCGCGATACCGGCCTGGTCATCACTTCCTGCGGCGTGCCCGACTGGAGAGTTACTCCCTGATGCAGGACGGTCATGCGATCGGCAAGCATCGCCGCTTCCTGCAGCGAGTGGGTGACCAGCACCACCGGGATCGTCAGCTGCTGGCGCAGGCTGGCGAGTTCCTCGTAGAGCCGCTCCCGGGTGACCTGGTCGACCGCCGAGAACGGTTCGTCGAGCAGCAGCACGCCCGGGTCTCGGGCCAGCGCCCGCGCCAGTGCAACCCGCTGCTGCTGGCCGCCCGAGAGCCGGCCCGGGCGACGCGCCGCAAAGCCATCGAGATTGACCGCCGTGAGCAGCTCCGCGGCGCGCCGTTCGCGCCGCGGACGCGGACCAGGCGGGATCGCCTCGAGCACATTTTCAAAAGCCGAAAGATGCGGGAACAGCGCATAGCTCTGAAAGACGAACCCGGTCCGGCGCCGCCGCGCCGGCCAGTTGACCCCGGCAGCGGTATCGAGCCAGGTCTCGCCTGCAACCGTCACCCGCCCCCCTGCCCCACGATTGAGGCCGGCGATGGCCTTCAGGATCGTCGATTTGCCGCTCCCCGACGGACCCACCAGCGCCAGCGTTTCTCCCGGCTGGCACTCGAGGCGCACGTCGAGTTGCACCGGCGAGGACTGGCTCAGGCGGACGTCAAGCAAGGGCCTGCAGGCGCTTGCGCGCCAGCCAGTTGGTGAACGCCAGGGTCGCGAGCGAAAAGGCCAGCAGCGCCGCCGACATCGTCCCGGCGGCACGCATGTCGAAAGCCTGCACGCTGTCATAGATCGAAATCGCCACGGTGCGGGTGGCGCCGGGAATACTGCCGCCGATCATCAGCACCACTCCGAATTCGCCCATCGTGTGGGCGATGGCCATGATCATTCCGGAGATGATTCCCGGCCACGCCAGCGGCAGCTCGATCCGCCAGAGGGTGCGCCAATGCGAAATCCCGCAACAGGCGGCAGCTTCGCGCACTTCCGGCGCGATCGCTTCGAAAGCACGCTGCATCGGCATCAGCGCGAACGGGATGTTGAACACGATCGAGCCGACCAGCAGGCCGCTGAACGAGAACGCCAGTGGATGGCCGGTCAGACGCTCCCACATCTGGCCCAGCGGTGAGCCCGCCCCCATCGACACCAGCAGGTAATAGCCGAGCACGGTTGGCGGCAGCACCAGCGGCAAGGTCAAGCCGGCTTCAAGCAGCGACTTGCCGCGAAAGTCCCCGAAGACGATAAGCCGCGCGCAATAGATTCCCAGCGGCAGCAACACTGCCGCGGTGGCCAGCGCCAGCCACAACGAAACTTTCAGGGCGGTCCAGTCCATCGCCAATCAGCCTGGTGGCAGGCCAAAGCCGTAGCGCTTCAGGACAGCGCGGCCCTCGACTCCCGCGAGCCAGGCGTAGAAGGCGCGCGCGGTCTTGCCGGCGCGCCTGGTCAGCACCATGCGCTGGCGCAGGGGCTCGGCGCTGTCCTCCGGAAGAATCACGTAGTGCCCGGTCCGGGCAATGGCCGGCGCCAGCGCCAGCGAGAGCGCGAAGATCCCGGCTTGCACCGATCCCGAGGCCGTAAATTGGGCCGCCTGCGAAACGTTTTCGCCCAGCACCAGGTGCGGCTGGAGCGCCTCCCAGATCCCCGCGCGCCTGAGCGCCGCCCTGGCAGCCCGCCCGTAGGGGGCATGCCCGGGGTTGGCGATCGCGAATTTGCGCAGCCGCCCGTCGGCCTGCGCGAGGCGCACCCCCTCGAGCCCCTCGGCGGCCTGCAGCGGCGAAGTGCTGGGGACGAACAGCACGATCCTGCCGATGGCGTAGAGCATGCCGTCATCGACGGTCAAACCACTGCGCGCCAGTTCGAACACCAGGCCCTCGTCGGCCGACATGAAGAGTTCGAAGGGTGCGCCCTGCCGGATCTGCTGCATGAAGTTGCCCGACGAACCGTACACCGGGCGCACCGTCATGCCGGTTTGTTCCCGAAAATGGCTGGCCGCCTCGTCGAGCGCGAACTTGAGGTCGGAGGCGGCGGCGAGTGCGGGAACGTCGGGCGCCGCGGCAGCCGGAGGCAGCAGCAGTGCAAGAGCCAGCGCCAGCAATCGCGCGATCGAAAGGACGTTCATCGACACGACTTTAGCCGAAGAGCGCGACGGCCGCCCGGCTATCTCCACGCGAGCTCCGTCCGACCACTGCAACGGCGTGGTCGGACCATCGGCGCGGCCCCGGAAGGAGTAAAATGGAGACTGTTCAATTATTCCCCCGCAGGCGCAAACGCGCCGAGCACGCTCAGATGTCGCCGAATCGCCCCCCCGCACACCGTGATCGCCGGCAGTCGCCGCGCGAGGAGATCGCCAACAGCATCAGCCACGGCATGGCCCTGGTGGGCGCGATCGTCGGCACCCCGTTCCTGATCATTGCCGCGCTCCAGCGCCACGACCCTATCAGCGTGGTCGCTGCGAGCATCTTCGCGGCATCGATGCTGGCGCTCTATCTCGCCTCGACCCTCTATCACGCCATCCCGCACGAACGCGCCAAGCAGGTGCTGCGTTTCTTCGACCACAGCGCGATCTACCTGCTGATCGCGGGCACCTACACCCCGTTCGCGCTCGGCGCGCTGCGCGGCCCGTGGGGTTGGGCGATGCTGGGACTGGTCTGGTCCATGGCCGCGCTCGGGATCACCGCCAAGATCGTCTTCGGGATGCGCTTCCCGCGGCTTTCGACCTGGCTCTATCTGGGCATGGGCTGGATCGTCGTGATCGCGATCGAGCCGATGTGGCGCAATGTGCCGGGTTGGGGCCTGTTCTGGCTGGCGGCCGGTGGTCTCGCCTACACCTTCGGGGTGATCTTCTACGCCACCGACCACCGGGTCCGCTACCACCATTTCGTCTGGCACCTGTGCGTGCTTACCGGCACGGCGTGCCATTACTTCGCGGTGCTCTGGTACGCCGCCTGACCGGCGAAGTAATGGCCGGCGGGAACCGCCACCAGCACGGTGTGTTCGAGGCGATCGTCGACCAGGTCGACCCAGCCGCATTCATGCTGTTCGCCATCTACGGTGACCAGGACAGCGTCCTGACCCGACGTCTTGGCCGCGGCGACCGTGATCGAATAGGTGGTATCGCGATAGCGGTAGTAAACCTGGAATGATTCCCGGCCGGGCCGGAGATTGGGCTTGAAGTGAAGCCGCGCGCCTTCGAGGTGAAGGCCGAGCAGCGACTCGATGATCAGCCGGTACATCCAGGCGGCAGACCCCGTGTACCACGACCAACCACCCCGACCCGTGTGGGGCGCCACGGTATAGACATCGGCTGCGACCACGTATGGTTCGGCCCGGTAGGTCGCGACCTCTTGCGGACTGCGCGCATGGCCGATGGGGTTGATCAGGTCGAACAGTTCCCAGGCGCGGGCGTTGTCGCCGAGCATCGCAAACGCCATCGCCGCCCACACCGCGCCGTGGGTGTACTGCCCGCCGTTCTCGCGGACCCCGGGGACGTAGCCGCGGATGTAGCCGGGATCCAGGTCCGAGCGATCGAACGGCGGATCGAGCAGCTTCACTACGCGCGCGTCGCGATCGACCAGCCGCCGATCGAGTGATGCCATCGCGGTGCGCGCCCGCTGCGGGTCGGCGGCACCAGAGAGCACCGCCCAGCTCTGCGCGATGGCGTCGATCTGGCATTCGTCATTGCTGGCCGAACCGAGCGGACGGCCATCGTCGAAATAGGCGCGCCGATACCACTCGCCGTCCCAGCCGTGTTCTTCGAGCGCGGCGGCGAGATGAGCGCGTTGGTCGTCGCAACGCTTGGCGAAGTCGTCGTCACCGCGCCGCTGGGCCAGAACGGCGAAATTGCCGAGGATGTCGGAGAGGAAGAAGCCCAGCCAGACGCTCTCGCCGCGGCCCTCGATTCCGACCAGATTCATCCCGTCGTTCCAGTCGCCCGAACCCATCAGCGGCAGGCCGTGGGCGCCGCGGTGCAGTGCACGCAGAATCGCGCGCACACAGTGCTGGTAGAGCGAAGCGCTCTCCCCTGAGCGTTCCGGCAGGTCGTAGTAAGAATCCTCTTCGGGGCGCAGCGCGCGGCCTGCGATGAACTCCACTTCATCGTCGAGCAGCGCGAAGTCGCCGGTGGCCGTGACGTAGCGCCACACGGCAACCGGTAACCAAAGGTAGTCGTCGCTGCATTGGGTACGCACGCCGCGGCCGTGGGGCGGATGCCACCAATGCTGAACGTCACCCTCGACAAACTGGCGCCCGGCGCAGCGCAGAATCTGCTCGCGCAGCAACTCTGGCGCGGCATGGACCAGCGCCATCGCATCCTGCAGCTGGTCGCGAAAACCGAAGGCCCCGCCCGACTGGTAGTAGCCGCTGCGGGCCCACATCCGGCAGGCGATCGCCTGGTAAAGCAGCCAGCCATTGGCCAGGACGTCGACGCCGGGATCCCCGGTCTGCACCCTGACCGTGCCGAGCAGCTTGTCCCAGTGGCTGCGAACCTCGTCGAGGGCGGTGCGCGCCGCGCCGCTGCCCTGATGATGCCGCACCAGCGCACCCGCATCGTCGGTGCCCCGCCGCCCGGCCACGCCCAGCAGGAAGACGATCTCGCGTTCCTCTCCGGGAGCGAGCTCAACCCCGACCTGGATCGCGGCGCAGGGGTCCATGCCGGCGCCGATCGCCCCGGAGAGCCGTTGCCGCTCCAGCGCCGCCGGCGCCGCGAGAGTGCCGTTACGGCCGATGAATTCTCGTCGGTCACCGCAGATCGTGCGGCTGGCGCCGGTTGCGTCAAAGAACGCCACGCGGTCGGCAAATTCGATGTTGTAGGGGTTGCGCGCCAGGATTGCCCCGCTGGCCGGATCGATCTCGGTAATGACATGCATGGCGGTGCGCGAGCGCAGGTCGCCCAGCACCCACTCGACGTAGCCCGTCACCGAGAGATGGCGTGTCTGGTCGGTAGCGTTGCGCAGCTTCAGCACCGAGAAGCGCACCGGCGCCTTGAGCGCCACGTAGAGCGAGAGCTCGGAGTCGATGCCTTCCTGCCGGTACTCGAAAACGCTGTAGCCGAACCCGTGCCGACAACGGTAGGCGCCGCTTCCCCGCGTCGGCCACGGGGTCGGCGACCAGAACGAACCGCTGAGCTCGTCCCGGATATAGATGGCCTCGCCGGAAGCATCGGATACCGGGTCATTGTGCCAGGGCGTCAGGCGGAATTCGTGGGCGTTTTCCATCCACGAGTAGCCGGCGCCGGTTTCAGAGATCACGCTGCCGAATCTGGGATTGGCGATTACGTTCGACCACGGCGCCGGCGTGCTCACACCCGGCGGCAGGTCAATCACGTATTCGCGGCCGTCGGCCGAGAAGCCGCCCGTACCGTTGTACAACGCGAGTCCGGCGCCGGGTTCAGGAGGCGGCGCTGCCGGGGGCTGCTCGATGGGCGGTCGTTTCGGAGTCAACCGGCCGATTCGCACGGTACGCGACGGTCGCCGACCGATCTGCTCGGCGAGAGTCCCCCAGGTGTCGCTGAGAACGACCCGTGCCACGGCCTGGAACAACACCCGGTCCTCGTCGGATATCTGCTCGGCGCGGCGCACGAAGATTCCACCCGGCCGCTCCATCATATGGGCCTCGATCCCGACCGCGGTCAGTGCGATGATCTGCTCCTGGAGCTGTTGGCGGTAACCGGCGAGATCCTCGTTCCAGATCATCAGGTCGACCGCCATCCCCTTGGCGCGCCAATAGGAGTGGGCCTGCACCAGCTGGCGCACGAGATTGATGTTGGCGGAATCGGAGACCCGCAACAGCACGATCGGCAGGTCGCCGGAAATCGCGTACCCCCACAGGCTCGACTGGCCGCGGCGATTGCGCACTATGACAGCCGGGTCGACCCGCAGTTCCGGGCCGGCATGGATGATCGCGCCGGCCAGGCGGTTAAAGAGCTGGGCATCGGCCTCGCTGGCGTTGATCTGGTGCAGCACGACCTGGGCGTGGGTCCAGGACATCTCGAACACCCGGTCGGCGAGGCGCCGGTCGCGATAGCGATCGACCAGCCGCAGCGCCGCGTCGCGATCCTCCGCCACCCCGATCAGGTAGTCGAGCACGGTCGCCTGGTCGGGTTCGAGGGTTATCCGGTGCCGGATGGCGACGATCGGGTCGAGCACCGAGCCGTGCGATCCACCCAAAGGCGTCTTTGCCGAGTTCAGCCCAGTATCGCTCGTCAGCGCCGCCGGGGTGCGCGCCGTGTTGCCGCGCCCGAGGAACGCGGCCCGATCAGTCTCGAACGTACAGCTGCCGTCACCGCCGCCGTGCAGGGTGAGCAGGTGCAGCAGCCAGGGCGTATGCTCGCCCTGCGAACGTGCCCGCCGGTGGCACAGGATTGCCTCCCGCGAGGCGATGATTTCGGTCTGCACGAACAGCTTGTTGAACGCCGGGTGCAGCATGTCGGGCGCGTCGGCCGAGAGCACCACCTCGGCAAAGCTGGTGATTTCCAGGGTACGCGCCGAAGTGCCAAGGTTGGTGATGTGAATCCGGCGCAACTCGATGTCGTCTTCTGGCGAGACCACGATTTCGGTGTGGGTCTGCAAGGCGCCGTCGCGCCGGCGAAACTCGGCGCGCCCTTCCGAGAAGACGCTCTCGTAATGGTCGGCGGCCACGGCACTGGGATGATGCGCGATCGACCAGAAGCTGCCGTTATCGAGATCGCGGACATAGCAGTAGGCGCCATGACCGTCACAGGTGCTGTCCTCGCGCCAGCGCGTCAGGGCGAAATCGCGCCAATGGCTGTGGCCACCTCCGGCGTTGGTCACCATGACGTGGTAGTTGCCGTTCGAAAGCAATTGCACTTCGGGGATCGGGGTATCGGCGGTGCGCAGCACCCGCACCGCCGACTCGGCGCTGATTGCCGTGGCATGGACTTCGGCCATTGCCGGCGCGCGCAGGAAATGGGCGGTCGGCACCTTGCGCACCCGCTCGTGGAGCAGCGGCAGCGTTGCCCGCAGCGCGGCATCGGCCTGGAAGCGCCCTTGCATGGCGTTGTTGCGCAGCACGTTGTCCAGCGCCAGCAGGGTCATCCCGAGGTGATGCGCCATGAACGAGCGCACCACCACGTGTTTCTGGCCGTGCGGCGCGCGCTCGGGGGTATAGTCGATCGCCTCGTAGAATCCGAAACGGCCGACGAATCCCTCGCCAGCGAGTCGCTCGAGATTGCTGCAGGCCAGCGCCGGAGCGACCATCAACGCCAACGCGCTCGCGTAGGGAGCAATAACGAGGTCGTCGCCGAGACCGCGCTTGAATCCGGTGCCCGGCACGCCGAAGGCGCGGTACTGGTAGTTGAGCTCGCCGTCGAACCGGTTGTAGCCGGA
>JAHYJF010000497.1 GCA_019428955.1 Burkholderiaceae bacterium | reverse complement strand
ATAGCGGCTGGAAATGCGCGCCAGCTGGCCGTTGAACAGCACGCCTTTCACTTCGACGCGGGCCTGGCCCAGGCGTTTGACGGACTCTCTCAGGTCACCCAGGGTCGAGCTGCCGTCACGCACCGCCATGAAGGTGGCGCCCATGTGCGGGCCGATCACCGCCACGTCCGAGACTAGCAGTGCCGGGGGGGCGTCGGCGATCACGATTTTCAACTTCTCGTTCATTCGTTGTCAGTGGAGCTCAGTGCTTCAACATCCGCCCAAAACCGGCGCGAACGGCTGCCAGCTTGGCTGCGCTTTCCGGATCCTGTCCCGCGTTTTGCAGTGCACGACGCACAAAGACAAGCAGCAACAGGATAAAGCCGCTGGCCAATGTGGCGAGGACCGCGATCAGGGCCTTCTTGGGCTTCGACTTCCGCTCCGGCGGCTCGGCGACGTCCACCACCTGGATGATGGTGCCCTCGCGGGATTCGTCGATTCTGGCGAGTTCGTATTGCTTGGCGAGCTGCTCGAACAGCACCTCGTTGTACTTGAAGTCGCGGTAGCGGTTGATGTAGTCGGCGTTGCCACCAGAGGGCTGATTGTTGCTGGCAGCCTTCGCCAGTTGTGCGCGCAGCGAAGCGAGCTCCTGCTGGGCCTGGCGGAAGTCGGGGCTGTTTGCGGTGAGGTAGCCACGCATGCTGGACAGCTGCACTTCCTTGGCCACGACCTGGGCCCTGAGGGTGGCGATGCCTTCACCCATGGCCTCGGGGTTGAATTTGAGAACGCTCTCGCTGACGCCGGCGCCACCCAGCGCAGTTTCGGCGCGAACCAGGCTTTCCTTGGCCTTTGCGAGTTCCTTTTCGAAGAACAGGCGGCGCTGCTGCGCCTCGGTCACCGCCAAGCTGCCGGTTATGTTTGAAAGTTCCTCGACGTAGGCATTCGCCATCGCGGCCGCGCGTTTGGGGTCGTGGTCGTCCACCTCGATCGCGATGAGGCCGTCCTTGCCGGCGCTGATGCTGGAGTTCTCCGTCAAGGTCTTGCGGGCATCCTCCCGGAAGTCGGCTTCGTACACCTCCATCAGCTTGAAGCGGTCGATCATGCGGTCGGCGACGGTGCGGCTGTTGATCAGCCCGACATACATGTCGGCAGGGTTCTTGATCCCCGCTGCGGCACCCGCCATCCCGGCAAGCGCCCCCAGTTGTGCCAATGCCATGGCCGCCCCGCTCTGCTGCTGCGGCGTCATGATCCGCGTGGTGGCGGTGAAGGTGGGCGTGATCAGGAAAGAGAGGCCCAGAGCGGCCAGGCCGACGACGAGCGGACCGAGGATCAGTAGCCGAGCGTTTTCGGCGAGCACCTGCAGGATGTCCAGCAGGCTGATCTCGTCTTCTTCTTGCATGCTGGATTGCTTCGCTTCACTCGCAATGACGGGGGCGTGGTTTTCACTCATTTTCCGGCCCCTTAGTTCAGGGTGTTCCAGGCGGCGATGCCCAGGCCCATCTGGAAGATGATTTGCGTCCAGTCCTTCAGGCCGGTGACAAACTTGGTCCAGCCGGTCTGGCGGTCCAGCTTGGCCGGCACGACGACGGTGTCGCCCGGCATCAGTTCGATGCCGTCGAAGCTGCCCATCTTAAAGAACC
>JAHYJF010000101.1 GCA_019428955.1 Burkholderiaceae bacterium | reverse complement strand
GCAGTGATCTTCCCGCGGTGCATGAACAATACCCGAGTTGCCAGCCGGTGTGCCTGTCCGACGTCGTGGGTGCTCATCACGATGGTGCACCCCAGCGAGTTCAGTTTGCGCACGCCGTCCTCGATGACACGGGTTGCAGGTGGATCGAGGCTCGCCGTCGGTTCGTCGAGCCAGAGCAACCGGGGCTCAAGCGCGATCGCCTGGGCCAAGGCTACGCGCTGTTGTTCGCCGATCGAAAGGGTGCGGGCGGGCAGCGCCGCGAATGCGGCCAGTCCCACTGCCGCTAGCGCGGCCCGGGCACGCTCCGCAGCCGGGCGGCGGGAGATGCCACGGACCTGCAGCGGATAGGCCACATTGGCAAGGCTTGAACGGCGCAGCAAGGTCGGGCGCTGGAACACCATCGCCTGGCCCTCGCGCAATTCCGTACTGGACCACTCGACTCGTCCTGAAGCAGCTTCCAGCAATCCGTGGCTGAACCGCAGTAGCAGGCTCTTGCCGGCTCCGTTGGCGCCCAGAATAACGATGCGCTCGCCGCCCCGAATTTGCAGCCAGGGCACGTCGAGCCAGCGCGCTCCCCGGGCTTCGAAGACCAGGTCCGACATGGTGCACACGACGTCGCCGGGGTCCGCCACTCTATCCATAATGGCGCTCGGCATAGCGGCCCAGCGCCTGGGCGCAAAACGCCACCGCCAGCACCAGCATGACCAGGACGATGCCCAGCCCCAGGGCCAGCGAGAGGTCGCCCTTGCTGGTTTCCAGCGCGATTGCGGTGGTCATCACGCGGGTCGCGCCAGCAATGTTGCCGCCCACTGTCATGACCGCGCCAACTTCCGAGATCGCCCGACCGAAGGCGGCAAGCACGATCGTGGCCAGCATGAAGCGGCAGTCGAACAGCAGGGTCGCGACCGAGCGCGCCGGCCCGACCCTGAATGAACGCATGGGGTCGCGCAGCGTCAACCACGCCGGCTCGAGCTGCCCACGCGCCAGCGCGACCACCATTGGCGTGATCAGGGTGGTTTGGGCAATGACCATCGCCGCAGGCGTGAACAGCAGTCCCATTGACCCCAATGGACCGGAGCGTGACAAGGCCAGATAGACAATCAGTCCGATCACCACCGAGGGCATGCCCAGCAGCGCGTTGCAGGTTGCAACCAGGATTTCACGTCCGGGGAATCGGGCGATGGCGAGCGCCGCTCCCAGCGGCAGCCCGAGCACGCTCGACAGCAGCGTCGAAAGGCCGGCAGTCCTCAGGCTCAGCCAGGTGATCGTGGCCAGCTCCTGATCGCCGCTCGATATCATCCTCAGCGCATGTTCGAGGGCAGTTGTGATTTGATCCATTGATCTCCCCAATGTTGCGTATTTTACGTAAAAAACGTAAAATAGACATACAAATGGATAGTTAAACAACTTCGTGAGGTGTCCGATGATAAATGTGACGCTGGTCAGACGGCTGTTTCGGCTGGTGATTGGGGTCGTGGCCGTTTCTCTGCCCCTGGTCGCCGGAGTCGCTTCGGCGGCCGGCGCGACGGCGGAGGATTCGATCGTGGTGGCGTCGACCACCTCGACTGAGCAATCGGGCCTATTCCGCTACCTGCTGCCGATCTTCCAACAGGCGAGCGGGATCCAGGTCAAGGTAGTGGCGGTCGGAACCGGCCAGGCGCTCGATATTGGTCGGCGCGGCGATGCCGACGTGGTTCTGGTTCATGCCCGCAAGGCGGAGGATAAATTTGTCGCGGAAGGCTGGGCGCAACGACGCTACGACGTGATGAGCAACGACTTCGTCCTGCTTGGCCCGCGCTCGGATCCGGCCCGGATCAAGGGCGGACACGATATCGCGGCGGCGTTCAAGCGCATCGCGGCGACCGGCTCGCTGTTCGCGTCGCGGGGTGACCGCAGCGGCACCCACATGGCCGAACTCGCGATCTGGTCGCTGGCAGGCATCGACGCTGGTTCTCGCAGCGGCAAGTGGTACCTGGAAACCGGTTCCGGCATGGGACCGACGCTGAATGTCGCCTCGGGCCGCAACGCCTACACACTCTCCGACCGCGGGACCTGGATCGCGTTTCACAACCGCGGTGAACTCGAGATCGCGCTCGAGGGTGACTCACGGCTGCTCAACCGCTACGGCGTGATGCTGGTCAATCCGCAGCGTTACCCGCACGTGCGCGCCGCCGCCGGCCAGCGCTTCATAGACTGGTTGATCGGGCCGGCCGGGCAGGCGGCGATCGCCGATTTCCGGATCGACGGACAGCAACTGTTTTTCCCGGCAAATCGCTGACCGCGGGGCGCAGCCTTCCCGATTTGTGTAACCTCGGGGCATGATGACCAGCGCCGCCAACGAGCGCGGGAAGGCGTTCGCCATCGGCGTGGCGCTCAATGCCGCCTTCGTCGCACTCGAGGTGTTCTACGGCCTGCAAGCCGATTCACTGGCCTTGCTGGCCGACGCCGGTCACAACCTGAGCGATGTGCTGGGCCTGGTGGTGGCCTGGGCCGGGTTCCTGGTCGCGCGCCGAGTGCCGAGCGATTCCCATACCTACGGCTGGCAACGCGGCTCGATCCTGGCGGCGCTCGCCAACGCGGTGCTGCTGCTGATGGCCGTCGGGGGACTGGCCTGGGGCGCGATCGACCGCCTCGTCATCCCGACCCCGATTGCGGGTGTGACCGTGATCTGGGTGGCCGGCGCCGGCGTGGTAGTCAATACCGCGACGGCGCTGCTTTTCCTGCGCGGTCGCAGCGAAGACCTCAACATCAGGGGTGCCTTCCTGCATATGGCCGCCGACGCCCTGGTTTCACTCGGGGTCATGGTGGCTGGCGTGCTCTATCTGTGGCAAGGTTGGCTATGGATCGATCCGGCCATCAGCCTGGTGATCGGGGCGGTAATCCTGGCCGGAACGTGGAGCCTGTTGCGTCAGTCGCTCCATCTTTCGCTCGATGGTGTTCCGCACACCGTGACGCTCGCCGAAGTGCGCGAGTACCTGGCTGGATTGCCCGGCGTGAGCGGGGTGCACGACCTGCACGTCTGGTCGCTGGGTACTTCGGAAGCGGCGATGACGGTGCACCTCAACGTTGCCCCCGAACTTGCGGGCGAGGACTTGCTGCGAACCGTAGCCGATGAACTGCGCCGGCGCTTTGGGGTCGGTCATGTGACTGTGCAACTGGAAATCGGCAGCGGCGCCTGCCCCAGCGGGCTGGGCGAACACGTGCCGGTGGTCGTAACTGGAGATCCACCATGACATCAGCGCTGCAGATTGACGTCGTATCCGATGTGGTTTGTCCCTGGTGCTACGTTGGAAAACGCCAGCTCGAGGAAGCGCTGGCGAATTGGCGCGAGCGCCACCCCGGGGAACCGGAGCCGCAGGTGCGGTGGCATCCCTTTCAGCTGAATCCGGCCATGCCGGCCGCCGGCATCGAACGCGGCGAATACCTCGCCAGCAAGTTCGGCCACGCCGACGGCGGCGCGATCTATGCCCGCGTCAAGGCCGCGGCCGAATTGGTCGGACTGAAGCTGGAGATGGAGTCGATCACTCGTCAGCCCAACACCCTGCGGGCTCACGCGCTGCTGGCCGTCGCGGGTACCGCAGGATTGCAGGACGCGCTTGCGGAGGAACTCTTCCAGGCCTATTTCGTCAATGGCGCGGACCTGACCGACGACGCGGCTCTCGAAGCGCTCGCGGTCGGTGCCGGGCTCGAGGCCGCTGCGGCGCGCGAAGTCCTTGCCGACCAGCAGTTGCTCGAGCAGGTGCGCACGGCCGATCTTCAGGCGCGCGAAGCCGGGGTCAGCGGGGTGCCATTCTTTATCTTTGGCGGCCGCTCGGCGCTCAGTGGCGCGGTCGGGCCCGCCGCGATCCTCGCGGCAATAGAAGCTGCCGCGCAGGGCGCATCCTGAATGTCATGTA
This sequence comes from Burkholderiaceae bacterium, assembly GCA_019428955.1. Lineage (GTDB taxonomy): Bacteria > Pseudomonadota > Gammaproteobacteria > Burkholderiales > Burkholderiaceae_E > JAGXFR01. Next base: position 7,182 of record JAHYJF010000101.1, on the reverse strand, counting down.
ACTGTCACATTGGCGATGCAATATCGGCCGGGATAGCCGTCGGACCAGGCGGAGCTGACCGTCGCATGCTCCAGGGGTCGGGGGGCCGCGGTCTACAATAGTTATCGCTTCGGCTGAGTCACACGGGGGCACGATGCACGAGCACACAATGAAGGCCTTCGACACCGACATGTCGGTGATGCGCAGCGCCGTCATGACCATGGGTGGGTTGGTCGAGCAGCAGGTCTACCGGGCCGTGGAGGTGCTGCGTACCGGCGACGGCGAGTTGATGGCGCAGATCGCTACCGAGGAGCGCGCGGTCAACCGGATGCACGTGCAAAACGACGGTTTGTGCAACCAGATCATCGCCCGGCGCCAGCCCATCGCCATCGACCTGCGCGAAGTAGTGGCGGCGATGCACACCATCAACGATCTGGAGCGGATTGGCGACGAGGCCAAGAAGATCGCCTACAACGCCCGCGATCTCCAGGAGTTCCCCGGCTGCGCCGGTTTCCCGCTCGACCGGGTCGTGACCATGGGTACGACGGTGCGCGAGATGCTCGAGCAGGCACTCGACGCGTTCGTGCGCCATGATGCTGTAGCACTTACGCTGCTGCGGGCACGCGATCGCACGGTCGACGCCTTGCGCTCGTCGCTGATTCGCGAGTTGCTCGAGGCGATGGCGCAGGACCCAGCCTCGATCCCGGCTGCCCAGGAAATGATCTTCATCGTCCAGTCGCTTGAACGGATCGGAGATCATGCGGAGAACATCGCCGAGTACGTGGTCAACGTCGTCGAGGGCATCGACCGGCGGCACGCGTCGGCCCAGGAGGAATCGTGATTACGGGCCCAAGGGCGCATTGAAGTGCCCGGCCACATCCTTATCGTCGAGGATGAACCCGATATCCGTAGGATGATCGGCGTGAACCTTCGCCATCACGGTTTTCGCGTCACCGACGCCGGCGACGCGGCATCGGCCAGGGTGGCGATTGCGAGCGATATTCCCGACCTGATCGTGCTCGACTGGATGCTGCCCGACGTCAACGGCCCCGCGTTCGCCCGCGAACTGCGCAAGCGCGACGCCACCGGCAACACCCCGATCCTGTTCCTGACGGCGCGGGCCCAGGAGCAGAACAAGCTCGAGGGCTTCGAGGCCGGTGCCGACGACTACGTCACCAAGCCCTTTTCGCCGCGTGAACTGCTCGCCCGGATCAGTGCGCTGCTGCGGCGCGCAGGCACGGTCAGCGCGCAAGACACACTCGAATTCGGCGGCCTTCGACTGGAGCCCGAGAGCCTGCGCGCGTCTGCCGGAGGGCAGCAGCTGGAACTCAGCCCAACCGAATTCCGCTTGTTGCACTGCTTCATGCGAAATCCACAGCGCATCCTGTCCCGCGCCCGCTTGATCGAGATGGTCTGGGACAACGATTCCGAGGTCGAAGAACGCACGGTGGATGTGCATATACGCCGGCTGCGCGTGGTCCTGGGTGCAACGGGCCATGACCAGCTGATAGCTACGGTACGTGGTGCTGGATACCGACTGGAGGAAAAATGATCTGGGTGCGCCAACTATCCTGGCTCGCCGCCGCACTGGTGGTGGCAGTGCTGCTCGCCCAATTTATCTCGCCAACGATCGCGCTGATCTGGGTGGCACTGGCCCTGGGAGGTGCGGTGGTCTTCAATGGCTATTTCCTGTGGAAGCTCAACGATTGGGCCGTCCTGCCCGACCAGCGCCGGGTGCCGATCGGCACCGGCTCGTGGGGCCTGGCCTTCGAGCGGATCTCGCGGTACCTGCGTGAACGCGCCGACGCCAGCGAAGCGCTCGAGGCCGAACTCCGCGGGGTGCACGCCGCGGTCGATCGTCTCCCCGACGCGCTGATCGCGCTCGACCGCTTCGACCACGTCGTGTGGAGCAACCGCGCGGCGCAGGAACTCCACGGAATTTTCGGCACCAGCCGCCCGATCCACCATTTCATTCGCCAACCGGATTTCGTTGCCTTCCTCGAGGCCGGGAGATTCGAAGACGCGCTCCAGATCGCGCTCGCCAGCCATCCCGGAAGGGTCTACCGGGTTCGCATCTTCCCCAGCGGTGAGGGCAAGCTGATGATCACCCGCGACGTCACCGACCAGACCAAGATCGATGCGATGCGCAGCGACTTCGTCGCCAACGTCTCGCACGAATTGCGCACGCCGGTGACGATCGTCTGCGGCTTTGCCGAGACCCTGCTGGAACTGGAACTGGACGAAGCGACCCGGCGCGAACACCTCGAGTCGATCCTGCGCAGCAGCCGCAGCATGCAACGGATCATCGACGACCTGTTGACCCTGGCGACACTCGAGGCCGACCTCGATCAGCCGCGCGACCAGATCATCGACCTGCGCGGGCTGCTCTCCGCGATGATCGATGAGGCCACGGCATTTTCGGGCGGGCGGCACCGCATCTCGATGACGATCAACGACGCATACCAGGTGCGCGGCGACGCCGGCGAACTCGAGAGCGCGATCCGCAACCTGCTTACCAACGCGGTGCGCTATACCCCCGATGGCGGCGAGATCGAACTGTCCTGGCGGGTGCGCGACGGTGAGGGCTGGATCACGGTGCGCGACACCGGCATTGGGATCGATGCCGATCACCTGCCGCGGCTCTCCGAGCGCTTCTACCGAGTCGACCGTGGACGCTCGCGTTCGACCGGCGGGACCGGACTGGGGTTGGCGATCGTCAAGCGCATCGCCTCGCGCCATGGCGCCGGGCTGCACATCGTCAGCACTCCCGGGGAAGGCAGCTCGTTTTCATTGCGCCTGCCGGCATCACGCATCCTGCCGCCCGGGGACGAGAACAGCGCGCCGGCATCGGCCTGAGTGCCTTGGTTGGCGCCGTCGTTGGGCGTCATCAGTTTGTAACATGGTGTTGATAAAGTCCCTCCCTGAAGAAAGCGATATCAATTTGGAGTCATAGGGAGAAACTGGATGATGAAGCTAGTGAAATTTGGCGCAGCGCCTTTGATTGCAGTGGCCATGATGGCCCAGAGCGCGGCCGCCGCCGACGTTACCGGCGCCGGCGCCTCGTTCCCGGCGCCGATCTATGCCAAGTGGGCCGATGCCTACGCGAAGGCGACCGGCAACAAGGTCAACTACCAGTCGATCGGCTCCGGTGGCGGCATCAAGCAGATCACCGCCAAGACGGTCGATTTCGGCGCGTCCGACATGCCGCTCAAGCCCGAGGTGCTCGAAAAGGACGGCCTGATGCAGTTCCCGACGGTGGTTGGCGGGGTCGTGCCGGTGGTCAACCTGCCCGGCGTCAAGCCCGGCGAACTGAAAATGACGGGAGCGGTACTGGCCGATATCTACCTCGGCAAGATCAAGAAGTGGGACGACCAGGCGATCGCGGCACTCAACCCCGGAGTCAAGTTGCCCGGCAGCGCCATCGGCGTGGTCCGCCGGGCCGATGGTTCGGGCACTACGTTCATCTTCAGCAACTATCTCTCGAAGGCCAGCCCCGAGTGGAAGCAGAAAGTGGGCGAGGGTACCGCCCTGCAGTGGCCCGCCGGCCTGGGCGGCAAGGGCAACGAGGGCGTCTCGGCCTTCGTGCAGCGTCTGCCTGGCGCGATCGGCTACGTCGAATACGCCTATGCCAAGCAGAACAAGCTGACCCACGTGCTGCTCAAGAATGCCGCCGGCAATTTCGTCGCCCCCGATGATGCGAGCTTCAAGGCCGCGGCGGCGGTCGCCGACTGGGGCAAGTCGGCGTTCTACGAGATTCTGACCGACGAGCCGGGCAAGGACGCCTGGCCGATCACCGGCGCCACCTTCATCCTGATGCACAAGGTCCAGGACAAGCCGGCGCAGGCATCTGAAGCGCTCAAGTTCTTTGCCTGGGCCTACCAGAACGGCGCCCAGATGGCCGGCGATCTCGACTACGTCGCGCTGCCCGATAGCCTCATCAAGCTGATCCATAGTTCGTGGAACCAGATCAAAGACACCGCCGGCAAGCCGGTCATCGCCAAGTAGGGCGATTCCCCGCCATCCGCGCCGCCCGCCAGCGGCGCGGATTTCTTGCGTCTGTCGCCGGACAATTCCACCGATGAGCGCGACGCCGCGTTTGATCGCCAGCAACGCTGCGGGCAGTCCGGCCCGCGGCAGGAGCTGGGGCGATTGGTTGTTCCAGAATGTCACCAGGGGGTTCGCCGCGCTGACGCTGGCCCTGATGGCCGGGATCATCGTTTCGCTGGTGATCGATTCGTGGGAGTCGATCCAGAGTTTCGGCCTGAGCTTCATCTGGAGTTCCGAGTGGAATCCGCCGCAGGAGCGATTCGGCGCGCTGATTCCGATCTACGGGACGCTGGTGACCTCACTGATCGCACTGTGCATCGCGGTGCCGGTGAGCTTCGGCATCGCGCTGTTCCTGACCGAGTTGTCGCCCGGGTGGTTGCGCCGGCCGCTCGGGATCGCCATCGAGCTGCTGGCGGCGGTGCCGTCGATCGTCTACGGGATGTGGGGCCTGATGGTGTTCGCCCCGTTCTTTGGCCAATACGTCCAGCCGCTATTGTCTGACACCCTGGGCGCGGTGCCGGTGATCGGGGCGCTGTTCGAAGGAGCACCGCTGGGGATCGGCATTCTCACCGCCGGCATCATCCTCGCGATCATGATCATTCCCTTCATCGCCTCGGTAATGCGCGACGTGTTCGCGGTGACTCCGGCGATGCTCAAGGAATCCGCCTACGGTCTGGGCAGCACGACCTGGGAGGTGATCTGGAACGTGGTGCTCCCCTACACCAGGGTCGGCGTCATCGGCGGCGTCATGCTCGGGCTGGGCCGGGCGCTCGGCGAGACCATGGCGGTGACCTTCGTCATCGGCAACACCAACTTTCTCAACAGCGTCTCGCTCTATGAGCCGGGCAACAGCATCACCTCGACGCTGGCCAATGAATTCGGCGAGGCAACCCCGGGGATCTATACCTCGGCACTGATCGAACTGGGCCTAATCCTGTTCCTGATCACGCTGGCCGTTCTGGTCTTCTCGAAACTTCTCCTGCTGCGCCTGTCGAAGCAGGAAGGCACCAAGACCTGAGACGACGATGAAACTGCTGACGCAACGCAAGATCGTCAACAAGATCGCCCTGGCCATGTCGCTGGCCGCGATGGTCTTCGGCCTGTTCTGGCTGGCGTGGATCCTGCTGACCACCTTGCAGTTGGGCATCGCCGGCTTGTCGCTTGAGCTCTTCACCAAGATGACGCCGCCGCCCGGTTCCGATGATTCCGGCGGCCTGCTCAACGCGATTGTCGGCAGTGCGTTGATGGTGTCGCTGGCGACCGCGCTGGGTACGCCGATTGGCATCCTGACGGGCATCTATCTGGCGGAATACGGCCGGCATACCGGGCTGGGCAGCGTGACCCGGTTCATAAACGACATCCTGCTGTCCGCGCCGTCGATTGTTATCGGCCTGTTCATCTACGCCATCTACGTGGCCAACGTCGGCAAATTCTCGGGCTTTTCGGGCGTCCTGGCGCTCGCGCTGATCGTGATCCCGGTGGTGGTCTCGACCACCGAGAACATGCTCAGGCTGGTGCCGGACACGCTGCGCGAGGCCGCCTTCGCGCTCGGTGCGCCCAAACGGGTGGTGATCATGCGGGTGACGCTGAAGGCTTCGGTGGCCGGCATCATCACCGGCATCCTGCTGGCGGTGGCGCGGATCGCCGGTGAGACCGCGCCGCTGCTTTTCACTGCCCTGTCGAACCAGTTCTGGAGCCTGGATCTCAACGAACCGATGGCCAACCTGCCGGTCACCATCTACAAGTTCGCGATGAGTCCGTTTACGCAATGGCAGCAGCTCGCCTGGGCGGGCGTATTCCTGATCACGATCGGGGTCCTCGGGCTGAACATCATCGCCCGCCTGGTCTTCCGTGACCGGCACAAAGCGTAGGACCGGATGAACGATGACTGAGACGAGCCAAGCGAGAACCAACAAGGCCGGGGAACCGCTCGAGGCCCAGATGGTGTTCAAGGATCTCGACTTCTACTACGGCAAGTACCACGCCTTGAAGAACATCAACCTCGAGATCTACAAGCGCCACGTGACGGCGTTCATCGGCCCTTCGGGCTGCGGCAAGTCGACGCTGCTGCGCACCATGAACCGCATGTACGACCTCTACCCGGAGCAGCGCGCCACCGGCGAGCTGCTGCTCGCCGGCATGAACGTGCTTGACCGCAAGGTCGACGTCAATGTGTTGCGGGCCAAGGTCGGCATGGTGTTCCAGAAGCCGACGCCGTTCCCGATGTCGATCTACGAGAACATCGCCTTCGGGGTGCGTCTGCACGAGAGGCTCTCGAAGCTCGAGATGGACGAGCGCGTCGAGTGGGCGCTGCGCAAGGCGGCGTTGTGGGAAGAGGTCAAGAACATCCTCGGCCAGAGCGGCATGAGCATCTCGGGCGGCCAGCAGCAGCGTCTGTGCATAGCCCGGGGAATCGCCGTCAAGCCCGAAGTACTGTTGCTCGACGAGCCGACCTCGGCGCTCGACCCGATCTCGACCATGCACATCGAGGAACTGATCTCCGAACTAAAGGCGGAGTTCACCATCGCGATCGTCACCCACAACATGCAGCAGGCAGCGCGCATTTCGGACTACACCGCCTACATGTATCTTGGCGAGATGGTCGAATTCGACGTCACCGAGCAGATCTTCATCAAGCCCAAGAAGAAGCAGACCGAGGATTACATAACCGGTCGCTTCGGCTGAGAGCTGCTAGAGGGTGTGCCAGTGATACCGGGCGCCGGCGTGACCCTCGCCCGACCAGCCCAGTGCCAATCGCCACGACGCGACCTGCACTGGTGCGAATTCTGAGGGCTGATCGGTGCCGGCCCAGCGCCGCGCGCCGCGCACCAGGGTGACGTGGGGGCGCAACGGTTTCTCGTCAAAGCCGATGCCGGCGGCGCGCAGCGCGGCGCGGATCGTGAGCGCGAGTTCGGCGAGCCATGGCGGCGTATGCTCGGGTCCGGCCCAGACGATACCGCGACCGAAGCTTGCCAGGCGCTCGACGCGCGTCCCCGGCCAGTCGTCGCGCGCCAGCAGTTCGCCCGGCAATGCCAGGGCCGGCGGCAGCAGCAGCCGGGAGTCGGCGAGCGCTCGATTGCCGACGAAGGCGATGGTCAGGTGCAGGTCGGGGGCCGCCAGCGCGCGCCCGCCGCAGGTGCGGGCCACTTCCTGACC
>JAHYJF010000100.1 GCA_019428955.1 Burkholderiaceae bacterium | reverse complement strand
ATCTTGACCATGCCCCATTGCCGGTCGCAGAGCACGATGTAGATTACCTGCGCATTGTTGCGCACCGCGGTCTCGATCTCCTGGGGGTGAAAGCCGAAGGCGCCATCGCCGATGATGCAGCACACCGGTTTTCCGGGGCGCGCGATCGCCGCGGCGATCGCCTGTGCCATCCCGGCGCCGAGCATGCCGAACTTGAAGGTCGAGAGCACCGTATTGGGGACCGTGACGCGGTGGTAGAACATCGCCCAGATCGTGGCGTTACCGCCGTCCGCGACCAGTACGGTGTCCTCGGGGAAGACCGCCTGGCAAGCGTCGGCGACGTGCGCCGGATGGGTTGGTGTGGCCATGTCATCGAGCGCCTTGTCCCAGCCCGCGCGATCCTTGTGCATAACCCGCCCGTAGCCGGCTACGCGCTTGCGACGCGCCGCGAAGCCGCTCGCCTGCGGGCCGGTTCCCTGGGTGCGCTCGACTTCCTCGACCAGCATGGCGAGGAAGCGGCCGATGTCGGCGACGATGGCGATGTCGGCCGGACGGTTCACCCCGATCATGCTGCCGTCGAGGTCGACCTGGATGCTCTTCTGCTCGGCCGGGTTGCGCCAGTAGGGCATCTTGCCCCACCAGTCGGTTTCGCCGATCCTCGAACCGAGAATCAGCGCAACGTCGGATTCATTGCGCACCTTGTGGTTGAGCTTGACGTGCGGCATCGGGATCGCCAGCTCCGAGGTCTCGGGCAACACGCCGCGCGCCGCCCAGCTGGTGGTCACCGGCGCATGCAGCAGTTCGGCGATGCGGCGCAGCGCGTCGTAGGCGCCGGCATGGATGACGCCGCTGCCGGCGTGGATCACCGGCGCCTCGGCCGCCACCAGCAGTCGTGCCGCCTCAGCGACTTGCGCCGGGGTCGGAGACAGCGCGGTGATATTGCGGTACTGGTGTGGCTCCCAGTACGCGACCGCGGTCTTCACCTTGGCATTCATGATGTTCTCGGGGACGTCGAGGTGCACTACTCCCGGGCGGCCCTCGTAGCTCTCGCGCAAGGCCTTGCGAGTCAGCTCCGGCACCCTCTTGAAGGACGATACCGCGGCGCTCCACTTCGCGATCCGAGAGATCACGCCACTCTGGTCGAAGCACTGGTAGCTGCCGCCGCGATCGGGGTACATGATGCCCGGACGCCGTGCGCTGGTGATTGCCAGCACGCGGTTGCCTTCGGCCTGTTCGACCACCAGGCCGGGCAAGAGGTTGGCTACCCCGGGGCCATTGCTGGCCATGCACACTCCGAGCCGCCCGGTAAGACGGGCGTAGGCCCCGGCCATGTGCGCGGCCGAGGTCTCGTGGCGGGGCGTGACGATCTCGATGCCCAGGCGATGCAGCGCTGAATAGAAGCCGAAGTAGGTGCCGTCAATAATCCCGAAAACCTTCTCGACACCCTCGCGTTGCAGCATTCGGGCAATGACTTCCCCACCACTGACTTCGGCCATCTCGGGTTTTCTCCAATTCAACTGGGAATCCCGGCACCGCAGGGCGCCGCGTTGGCGCATTCTCCCGCCGCGGGCCCGCGATGGCAACGCCCGTTCAGTAATGGTCAGGCGCGAAGACTGCGCCGGTCAGGCAATGGCGCGCTCGCTCAGAGACGAAAGCCGGTGCCCCGGCGCGTGGCGATCCCCAGCGACGGTTCGTCGCCGACGACGCCCGTATTGGCATGACGGTTGGCGGGACTAATCTTGACCAGGGTGGGGATGATCCGCTGATGATAATAGTTGCGCAGTTCCGAGAGCTCGACCACGACCGCGAGCGGGAAACCCTGCCGACCATCGCGGTCGCTGAGCAGCAGTTTGTCGAAGATGGCATTGACCCGGAGCGGTTCTCCCCAGACCGCCGCGAGGTTGTTGATCACGTGCTGGTAATCGCGCAACACGAGCGGCAGTATCGCTGCCACCTCGGGGCTCTTGAGCAATTCGCGACCGACATCACTTAGTGGTTCGCTGCTCGGGCGGATACGGCGCGGTAGGCTGTTGGAGTCGGCTTTGGTCATGGTTTGCCTCGATCAGAAGTCACTGCGGCAATGATGCCACTGCACCGCGCCGCGGGCAGCACAGAGGACGCCTGTTTCCGCCCCTGACCGACGATCGGCGCGCAAAGCGCGACGGCTGGTGCCAACATCGGCATCCAGAGAACGATTGCGGCGGGCACCGTTGCTCCTTGCCGACACTCGTCAAGGCCGATCGGGCAGCCCGGCGGACGAGTTTGCGACGGCGGCTCAGTCGAGCTTTTGCAGACCTGCCAGCAACCACCCTCCAGGCCCTTCGACCGGCTTGGTGAGGTTCCAAACCTCGTCGAAATTCTCCGCGGCAACGCCTTCGTCCTCGCGAATCAGGCCGTGAAAGCGCAGGCTTGCGATGTACTAGGTCGCAGTGGTCTCTATGCCGAGCAGTTCTGCTTCCAGCGTGACGACATCGGTGCGATTGGCGCCGGCTTTTCGAGCCCGGACCTGCCCGCGCATTTCGACGAACATTTCCGGCGTCGTGAATTCCCATAATTCAGCAAGGTCGGCGGCGTCGAATGCGGCCTGAAGGCGAATGAACTGGGCCCTGGCGTTGTTCAGGAAACCGGTGACGTCGAAGTCATCCGGAATCTTCCAGGTCGGCGCCGGCGCGATCGGTCCAGCCGGTTCTGGCGCCGGCGATGCGCCCACGTCATCGGCCGACTCGCGCAGGAAGAGCGGGACAGTTGCCTCGCCGCCGAGAGCATCCTTGGAGTAACTGGCGCCAACCCACGCCGGTGACGCTGGCGCCGGTGGCATCAGCACCCGTCGCAGCAGAGCGATCAAGGGCACTGCCAGCAGCACCCGCAGCACCAGCGATGTCCCCGCACACAGCGCCAATGCCAGGACCATCGAGCTGAATTTGATCTCCCGCTCCGCTTCGCTTCCCGAACCTTGATCATACTTATGACAAGCGCAGGCCGGGCAAAAACCATTGCGGCGTCAGACCTTCCAGCCCTCATGCAAGGCGGCGACCCCCGCGGTGAGGTTGAAATAGCGCACCCGCGCCAGTCCCGCCTGCTCCATCATCGACTTGAGGGTTTCCTGGTCCGGGTGCATGCGAATCGACTCCGCCAGGTAGCGATAGCTCTCGGAATCGCCGGCGATGCGCTGGCCGAGCCACGGCAGAACGCTGAATGAGTACGCGTCGTAGACTGGTTCGAGCGGCTTCCATACGCGCGAGAACTCCAGCACCAGCAGCTTGCCACCGGGCTTGAGCACGCGCGTCATTTCCGCCAGAGCCAGGTCCTTGTGGGTCATGTTGCGCAGCCCGAAGGCCACCGTCACACGATCGAAATAAGCGTCCGGAAATGGCAGTCGCTCGGCGTCGCACTGGGCGCTCGGAGTTACCAGCCCGTCGTCGAGCATCCGGTCGCGGCCCACTGCGAGCATCGACGCGTTGATGTCGGTGAGCCAGACCTCGCCGCTGGGCCCCGCCCGGCGCGCTAAGGATCGGGCAAGATCGGCGGTGCCGCCCGCGACGTCGAGCACTTTCATCCCCGACCGGACCCCTGCCTGGCCAATCGTGAACGCCTTCCAGATCCGGTGCAGCCCTGCCGACATCAAGTCGTTCATCACGTCATAGCGCTGCGCCACCGAATGGAAGACATCGGCAACGCGATTCTGTTTCTCTTCCTCGGCGACCTTGTGGTATCCGAAGTCGGTGGTCTTGGGATCGTTCATCACTTGGTCCGTCCGCAGTGGTGCGCTCTACAAGGATTTACGCGCGGGCTAGAGGCGTCAGGATTTCGGGCGGCGCAACTCGGTGGCCCGCGGTGCCGGCGCAGCCTCCGCAGGACCTTCTCCCGCGCCGCGGGTCTTGCCGGAAGTGGCCAGATTCGCGAGGTATTGGAGCCAGAGGTCGGGTTGGTTCACGCCCAGCCAGTAGAGGTAGTCCCAGGAGTAGATTCCGCTGTCGTGGCCGTCCGAGAAACACGGCTGGATGGCATATTGGCCGACAGGCTCGACCCTGTCGATGAGGACATCGCGCTTGCCGACCTGGAGTACTTCCTGGCCCTTACCGTGGCCGCGCACTTCGGCCGAGGGCGAGTTGACCCGCAGAAATTCGAACGGAAAACGAAAATTCCGGCCATCGGCGAACTCGACCTCGAGCGCGCGCGAAACCGAGTGAACGACGATTTTCGTCGGCAGTGGGGTATCTTTTTCCAGTCCGGCCATCGCCGATCATTCCTCTTGGACAAGGATAGATGGTAGCCGAAAAAGATTATGACCCCGCGCGGCGGCGCGGCCCGCTGCAGGATCAGAACGAGCTGGAAATCGCCTGCAGCTGGTAGCCTGGGCCATATCCGATGCGGGAGAAGGCATACACCCGGGACTCATCGGCCCCTTCGCGCAAGCTGATCCTGGTGCCCTTGGGAACGTCGCCGGGACGCATGGCGAGAACGGTGGCAACTCCCGTGATGCTGCGCAGCAGGAAGGCGTCGGAGTACTCGAGGTCGTCACGCACCCTGACCCCGACCGGAACCGGTCGCCCCGGCAGGATCCGCACCCCGACCCGGTGGGTCGGCGAGGCGTCGCCCGACAATTCGGCAAATTGCTGCAGCGACACGACCCGGCCAAGCACGAAACGCGAGCGATCGAACTTGCCATCATCATTGCGGCCGACCGGCAGCAGGGCGACGATGTCGTCCAGGCTGGCTGACGGCGTCGGGCTGTGGCGATCGAACACGATCAGATCGCCCTCGCTGCGGTGAATCCGTTCGCTCTGGGCCTCGGCCATCAGCGCCGAGACCGGATCACGAGCCAAAGCTACGGCACCGAGCGCCCGATGGAGGACCGAATCAGATTCCCAGCCGCCGCTACGGTAGGTGGCGGCAGCCACTCCCGACCACCCCGGATTCGCGCCGAGCCCGAGCTCGGTATGCGCGCCCCAGAAGGCCGGCAGCCCGAAACGCACCCGCAGCGCCGCGCCAAGCGGCCGGGCAGAGACGTCGTGGGTCGCCTCGGGGCTCCAGGCCTCGTCGAGATGATTGAGCAAATCGGTAAGCGCCGGGGTGTCAAGGCCGAGCGCCGCCCGCCCCACCCGGCGTTCGTCGGAAAGCCACTCGGAACGCCGGGCCTCGAGTGAGCGCAACAGCTTATCGGTCAGCAGCCGCAGGCGCGGGCCAGGCCCGGTGATCAGCAGCGCGCCAGGATCCCGGGACGGGCCTGACTGCGACGCTTCGTAGCCGAAGCCCACGCGCGTCGCCCAGCGCCGGGCCAGTTTGTCGATCATCGCGCGCTCGGCCGCCGGGAAGCCTTCGCAGCCGGCAAACAGCAGCAACAAAGGATAGATGAACGCGCCGCGCGAGGTGTTGGGCTGGGTCAGCGCCACGCGATCGGGCAGCGACTGGTCGAGAAAGGTCGTGCGACGCATGTGCTGGGCCATCAGGCCGAGTTCGTCCCAGGCCGGCGGGCCAACCAAGGTGCGGCAACGCAGCAGCAGCGCCATCGCGCGCGCCTGGGCGTCGAGCGCCCGCGCCAGCGGCAGCGCCACGCGCAGGGCGTTGGTGGCCCCCGGGATCACCGAACGAGTATCGAGACTGCGGGCGTCGCTCATGCGAGCGTAGACCCGTTTGAAGGCGTCGCGCAGGGCCAGCAACGCACCATGAAGCTCGGTGAGCACGGCACGCTGTTCGGGCGCGAACGGGATGGGCGCCACCTGCAGGGGCCGGACCGCATCCTCGATCGCGACTACCAGTTCCACCCGGGCCAGCTCGAGGCATTCAAAACAGGGGTCCGGGGCGACATCGCCACGCAGCAGCCGCTCGAGCAATATCGAGATCGCCGTGACGCGCTCGCGCGGCGACGGCGCGAGCGTGTCGAGCCACGCCTTACAACTCGGCGCGTCCTTGATTCGCATGGTAGGTTTTTGGGCTGAGGATGCCATCTCGTGCGCTTCCTGCGGATTCTGCAGGTCCTTAAGGCGCGAGTTTGCCGCCGTTTCCTCTCGAGAGGGGGGGATGGCCGGACTCCAGGCGACCAACGGCGCCCGACCTGCGACGAGAGGACGGCGGCGGCCACCCCCCCGGCCGCCTACCCATAATCAGAGTCAGGTCTTTACGAGCGCTTCCAGCCGCTCCGCCAACGCGGCCCGATAGCGGGCAACCAGGGGTTTCGACATGGTCATCCGAGCCCCGCCGTCACGCTGCGCCAATGACCACACCGGCGCCGGGAAATGGCTGTCGTCACGCCAGCGGGGGATGACATGCCAGTGCAGGTGGGCGACGACGTTGCCCAGACTCGCGAGATTGATCTTGTCAGGGCGCAGCAACTCGCGCTGGGTCTGCTCGACGCACCACACCAGCGCCATCACCCCGGCACGCTCCGCGGCCGGCAGGTCGGTCATTTCCGCCCGATGTTCGTCCCAGATCACCCGGGTAAAGCCGGGAAACTGCGGCTCCTCGGCGAGCACCACCCGGGCGCGCGCACCGCGCCAGACGACATCGCCGCCGGCACCGGCACACAGCGGGCAGTCAGGGGTGTTCATTGTCGTCGTGGCGTTGTGCCGCCACCATGCTGGGCGCAGCGCCACTGCCGGGCGCGAGGCGGTGATGAGCGAAGCCCCCCAACGAAGGCTGCGCGCGCGATACCCACAGCTCGCGATTGGTGAGATTCATGACCACGCTGGCGACCGTCTCGACCCGCGCGGCGCGCGGCACTGCCGGATCGGGGAAGCGACAGATCGAGTCGAATCCGGCGCGCTCGTCGCTGAGCACCCGCGTCGCCGCAGCCAGGCTCATCGGGGCCAGGCCGGAGCCGAGCAGTTCGCCGGCGGCGCCATAGCGCGCAATGGTCGAGGTATTGCCGGCCAGGTTGGCGTCACGGCTGGCCTGTTCGGGATCGATGAAGTGGTTGGTGTGCCACAGCTTTCCCGCCACCGGCCGCAGTTCCCGCAGGCCGCGCGGCGAGCATTCCAGGCTGGCGATTGCCCCACCGGCGTCGGCCATCAGCACGTTGCTTGACGAGGTGTAGCGCGGCTGCGCGCGGGCAAACTCGAGCGCCTGCGCCACCGACTGGCAGGAGAGCAGCGCGCGCAGCAGGATATGCACCGGCAGCCCGGGCTGCTGGCCGTCGTCAAACGAGCGCAGGATGTTGAGCGTGACCCCCAATCCATGCTGGTTGCAGCCGATCTTGGCGAGCATCCCCGCTTCGGTCACGGTCAGGTAGCGCGGCCCCTGGCTCGGGGTCACGGCGAGCAGGACCAGGGCGGCGCGCTGCCCGCCAAGCCAGTCCCAGTTCTGGGCTAGCCATACGCCATCCCCGGCTCCTGACCCTTGCCGTGGGGCGGCTGTCGGTGCCACTGCAAACGAAGTGCACTCGTTGATGCCGCCGCCAGCCAGCGTTGCGGCTCGAGCCAGCGCCGCAACCCGCGCCCGATAGTCGGGAGGAAGCAACTCGGTGCGTGCGTTCAGTGCGAGCAGCGTTGAGAACGGCACTCCCGAGCCTTCGGCGATGCCGCTGATCTCCTCGAGTGCCGCAGGGAAGGCGCGCTCGATCACCGCTTCGAAAGGCCGGGCCCGCTCCGCCACCTGCTGCCAGTTCATGCCGCAGACGGCGAACATTTCCCCGTAGCAGGATACCGAGACCGAGATCTGCTGGCCGGCCGCTTCGCCGTAACGACGACCGCGCGCCCGGGCGCCGCCAGCGAGTTCGATCCGTGGCACCGACGGGTGTTTGGTCATCGCCTGCTTGCCTCGCGCATCGTCGCCCCCTGCCCCGGCTACAACAAGACCCGTTCGATGCCGCCCTCATTGGCGCGCCGTAAGTAGTCGGCCAGCCAGTCAGGCCCGAGCATGTTGCGGGCGAGCTCGACCACGATGTAATCGGCCTCGGCACCGACGTCGTCGTTGTAGCGCGACAGCCCCTGCAGGCACGAGGGGCACGATGTCAGCACCTTGACCGGCCCCTGAAACGGCAGGCCATCGGTCGCGCTACGCTCCCGGACCGCGGCGGTATCGCGACACAACTCCTCTTCCTTGCGAAAGCGCACCTGGGTGGCCACGTCCGGGCGGGCGACTCCGAGGGTTCCCGATTCTCCGCAGCAGCGGTCGGTCCGCTCGACCCGGCCGTTGAGGTTGTCGTTGATCAGTTCGTTGACCACTTTCAAGGGCGCGTAGTGCTTGATCGGGCTGTGGCAGGGGTCATGGTAGACATAGCGCGTACCGGTTACCGCGCCGAGCTTTACGCCCCGCTCCATCAGGAATTCGTGAATGTCCACGATCCGGCTGCCGGGGAAGATCTTCCCGAATTCATAGCCCTGGAGCTGATCCTGGCAGGTGCCGCATGACACCACCACGGTCTTGATGTCGAGGTAGTTGAGGGTATTGGCGACGCGATGGAACAGCACGCGATTGTCGGTGATGAGTTTCTCGGCCTGGTCGAATTGCCCCGAGCCGCGCTGCGGATAGCCGCAGCACAGGTAGCCCGGGGGCAGCACGGTCTGCACCCCGACTTTCCAGAGCATCGCCTGCGTCGCCAGGCCCACCTGGGAGAACAGGCGCTCCGAGCCGCAGCCCGGGAAGTAGAACACCGCCTCGGCGTCCGCAGAGGTGGCGCCGGGGTCGCGGATGATCGGCACGTAACGGCTGTCTTCGACGTCAAGCAACGCCCTGGCCGTCTTGCTTGGGAGCTTGGCCGGCATCTTCTTGTTGACGAAGTGCACGACCTGCTCGCGCAACGCCGGGCGACCGACACTCAGCGGTGGCTTGCGGGTCTGGGCTCGGCCCCAGCGCGCGAACAACCGGCTCGCGAAGCGCTGCACCCGGAAACCGACCCCGACCATCAATGCGCGTGCCGCCCGGATCGTCTGCGGGTCGGTGGCGTTCAACATGAACATCGCCGCCGCGCTGCCGGGATTGAACTTGTTCTTGCCCATCTTGCGCAGCAGGTCGCGCATGTTCATCGACACGTCGCCGAAGTCGATGTCCACCGGACAGGGGCTGGCGCACTTGTGACAGATCGTGCAGTGATCGGCGACGTCGGAGAACTCTTCCCAGTGGGCCAGCGACACGCCGCGCCGGGTCTGTTCCTCGTAGAGGAAGGCCTCGATCAGCAACGACGTGGCGAGGATCTTGTCGCGCGGCGAATAAAGCAGGTTGGCGCGCGGCACGTGGGTCGCGCACACCGGCTTGCACTTGCCGCAGCGCAGGCAGTCCGAAACCGAATCGGCGATCAACCCGAGATCGGATTGCTTGATAAGCAGCGATTCCGCGCCCATCAAGCCGAACGACGGCGTGTAGGCGTTGCGCAGGTCGCCGCCGGGCAGCAGCTTGCCGCGATTGAAGCGCCCCTGCGGATCGATCCGTTCCTTGTAGCTGCGAAACTCGGCCGTTTCCTCGTCGGTCAGGAACTCGAGCTTGGTTATCCCGATTCCGTGTTCGCCCGAGATCACGCCGTCGAGAGCGCGCGCCAGCGCCATGATCCGCACGACCGCTGACTGCGCCTGGTGGAGCATCGCGTAGTCGTCGGAGTTGACCGGGATATTGGTGTGCACGTTGCCGTCACCGGCGTGCATGTGCAGCGCAATGAACACCCGGCTACGCAATACCCGCTGGTGAACCCCGTCGATGGCATCGAGCACCGGGGCAAAGGTCTGGCCGGTGAAGATTCGCGCCATCGCGGAGCGCACCTCGGTCTTCCACGACACCCTGATCGTGCGGTCCTGCAGCAGGTGGAACAGCTTCTGGCCGGAACCGGCCGCCACCCTGGCGTCAAGCTCGGGCAGGAACGATCCGAGCCCGGTCTCGACCAGTCCGGCACGAACCTGAGCCAGCGGCTCGTCGATATTTCCCAGCAGGAATTGCCAGCGGGCGCGGATCGCCGAGTTGCAATCGGCCGCTTCCAGCAGGCGCTGCGCGAGCAGTTCCTCGTCGGTCACTGGCGCCTCGCTGTCGGCACCATGGGGGCGGCCAAGCACCAGCGGCCCGACCAGCAGTTCCTCGAGAGCATCGAGCATCGCCAGCTTGTTGCCGATCGAGTACTCGATGTTCAGGCGCTCGATGCCATCGGTGTACTCGCCCATGCGGGGCAGCGGGATGACCACGTCCTCGTTGATCTTGAACGCGTTGGTGTGGCGCGAGATCGCGGCGGTGCGAGCCCGATCCAGCCAGAACGCCTTGCGGGCCTCGGGGGAAACGGCCACGAAGCCCTCTCCCGAGCGCGCGTTGGCGATCCGGACCACCTGGGCGGCGGCGCGCGCCACGGCGTCATCGTCCTCACCAACGATGTCGCCAAACAGCACCATCTTGGGCAGACCGCCGCGACGCGACTTGGTGGTGTAGCCGACAGCCCGCAGGTAGCGCTCGTCGAGATGCTCGAGGCCGGCGAGCGTCGCGGCGACTTCCGGGTCATCGAGATAGTCCTTGATCTCGACGATAGCCGGCACGGCGTCCTTGGCCTGGCCGAAGAACTCCAGGCAGACCGTGCGCACCCGCGGCGGCATCCGGTGCAACACCCAGCGCGCCGCGGTAATCAGCCCGTCGCAGCCTTCCTTCTGCACGCCCGGGAGTCCGGCGAGGAACTTGTCGGTGACATCCTTGCCCAGCCCGGCCTTGCGAAAACGCTGCCCCTCGACCGCGATGATCTCGCTGCGCACCGGATTGCCGCGCATCGTGCCCTCGGACTGCAACTGTCCGGGCTTGTACCACTTGAGTTCGAAGCGCACCGCGGCGGCGTCGTGGATCTTGCCGCGGTTGTGCTCGAGCCTGGTTACTTCCAGCCACTGACCCTGGGGGTCGATCATCCGCCACCAGGCCAGGTTGTCCAGCGCCGTACCCCAGAGCACCGCTTTCTTGCCGCCGGCATTCATCGCGATGTTGCCGCCAACTGTGCAGGCGTCGGCCGAGGTCGGGTCGACCGCGAACACCAGCCCGGCCGCCTCGGCGGCCTCAGCCACCCGACGGGTTACGACACCGGCCTCGGTGAAGATTGTCGGCACCTGTCCTGCGACGCCAGGTAGTTCGGTCATCTCGACCGACCCCAGGCGCTCGAGTTTCTCCAGGTTGATGACCGCCGAACGAGGGGTCAGCGGCAGGGCACCGCCCGTATAGCC
>JAHYJF010000099.1 GCA_019428955.1 Burkholderiaceae bacterium | reverse complement strand
CCCTCACCGCATGACCCAACCCCCGCAGGCCAGACCGCGCTTGGGCCATGTGAAGACCCCGCGCGCCCTGGCCTGCTCCTCCCCCGGGTGGGCCAGTTTTACTTCGGCCAAGTGGGCCAGTTTTGAACCGGCGTTGACACGGATCCTGGACCTGGCGCTCGAGGAGCCGGAACTGTCGCCGCGCGAACTAGCCGTGAGGTTCACTGATACGGAAAAGTATCCTCGCCATGGTCACTCGGACCAGTGGCGTTCTCATGGCTCGATGTCAGAGGCTTCAGTCTACCGCCTGCTTAAATCCCACGACCTGATCACCAGCCCAGCCTACATCGTCATCAAGGCGGCCGATGAGTTCAAGGACAAGACCACAGCACCAAACCAGATGTGGCAGACTGATTTTACCTACCTGAAAGTCATCGGCTGGGGCTGGTTTTACCTGTCCACGATCCTCGACGACTACTCCCGCTACGTCATCGGCTGGAAACTCTGCGGCAACATGCGGGCCGAGGATGTCACCGACACGCTCGACATCGCCCTTGCCGCATCAGGCTGCGACAGTGCCAGGGTTCTGCACAAACCGCGCCTGCTGAGTGACAATGGCTCGTCCTATATTGCGGGGGATCTGGCCGAATACCTCGCGGACAAGGGCATGAAACATGTTCGCGGCGCGCCGATGCATCCCCAGACCCAGGGCAAAATCGAACGCTGGCACCAGACCCTCAAGAACCGCATCCTGCTCGAAAACTACTTCTTCGAAGGGGAACTTGAAGCCGCCATCGCCGCCTTCATCGACCACTACAACAACCATCGCTACCACGAGAGCATCGGCAATCTCACCCCGGCCGACGTCTACTATGGGCGCGGCGAAACCATCCTGGCTGAAAGGAGGCGCATCAAACACCAAACCATCCAAAACCGCCGCTTGAACCACCAGCGTCAAGCAGCATAAAATGAAATCGATGAGTCCAATCCCTCCGATCTAAAATCAGGCCGCCTGTTCCAAATCATTCGACGACGGACATGGCGCAGCGGCTCGACATCGAGCTTGACCTGCCGCCCGGTGCCACCGCTTTTCCAGTGCTGGCTTTACGCGAAGGCGCGCGCGAGCGAACCGGCATCATCCTTGCCGCTCCCGGTGCGACGGTCAGCAAACTGGCATCACTCAGCGATGCTGCACACCCGGCTTTCGACCCCGATCTGGCGCAGGAAAGCTCGCTCCGCGCCGCCAACCCGCTTGCCACACGCCCTGCCGAGCGCAAGGAAATGCTCATGCTGAGTGGTTCGATGCAGCCCTATGTCTGGACGATCAACGGCCAGACCTGGGGCAACCACCAGCCCATCGCCGCAAAAAGCGGGCAGCGAGTGGAGCTGATGTTCCACAACATGTCGATGATGGGCCACCCGATGCACCTGCACGGACACGTCTTTCAGGTGGTGGGCATCGGCAACCGGCGGTTTGCGGGGGCAATGCGAGACACCGTCTATGTGCCGCCAATGGCCTCGGTGACGATCGCGCTCGATGCTGGCGAGGCCGCGCGCTGGATGCTGCATTGCCACCACATGCCGCATCTGGTCAGCGGAATGATGACCGAATTCGCGGTTGGCGCCTGAGCGCCCGGTAACAAGGCGGAAGGGGCGCAGTTCTTCGACCCCTTCCGCATGTCGCCGCCCAGACGCCAAAATGCGGGCTACAACTTGACCCGGCGCAGCCGCAATGCGTTGGTGATGACCGAGACCGACCATAGGCTCATCGCTGCCGCCGCGATCACCTTTCTCGCCTCGATCACCAGCGAGCCGTTCTTGTTGATCGTGGCGCCGGTGACGGTATCGCCCTCGGCTTTTTCCACCGGCATCGACTCGCCGGTCAGCATGCTTTAGCCAGTTTTCGCTGTGACCGAACAGGCCTTCGTTTTCCCGCAGGTGCCCGACCCAACGGCTGAATGACAACGAATTGGGCAGCGGATACTGTTCAGACCAACCGAGCCGCCTCGCTTGGCCCTTGCAGCGCCAGCAAATGAAATTGTGATTGCGAACCTCTGCCAATGCATTGCGCGCCGGGCAAAAGGTGGTTAGTTATACGTCTATAACCTACTTGCACCGAGGCGCCCACGCATGACCAACACAAGTTTTCTGCCGACCACCGCCATTCAGTGGGCGCGACCCGTCGCGGTCATCGCACTGATCTTTGGTGTCATCACGCTGCTGTCAGGTGGCGGCGTTTTGTTCGGGCCGCAAGAAGCACGAGACTCGGCGGGAAACTTCGTCGGGTTTGTCGTCTGGTTCAACTTTCTGGCGGGCGGCGCCTATGTGGCAGCGGCGGTCGGCCTTTGGATGCGCAAAAGCTGGTCGGCTCACCTGGCCACGCTGATTGCAGCGGCAACGGCCGCGGTTGCCTTGGGCTTTGCTGTTCTGGTGCTGCGCGGCGCGGCGTTCGAAATGCGCACGGTGGGCGCAATGGCCCTGAGGTTTGCTTTCTGGGCCGCCGTTGCGCTGCTGGCGCATCGTGCGACGAGGAAAGCGTGAACGAGCGCAAACCGTCTGGGGATCGAAAGGCCGAGATATTGACCGCGACGCTTGGTCTGGCGTTCGAGGTGGGCCCCGACCATGTGACCACCGGCCTGATTGCGGGGCGGCTTGGCCTGACACAGCCCGCGATTTACAAGCACTTTCCCAGCAAACAGGATATCTGGCGCGCAGCGAGCGAACTGCTCTGCGCTCAAATTGCCGAAAGTGTCGAGGCGGCCCGTCAGGCGGGGCGGACCCCGATAGATCGGTTGCGGCGGCTGCTTGTCGGACATGTGCAACTGATCGCCCAAACTCCGGCCCTGCCCGAGATCATGGCAACACGCGACCCAGCCGGCGCCCTTACGGATGCGCGCAAGCTGATTCACGCGGCAACGGGAGAGTTAAGGCGCGCCGCCACGCGAGAAATCGATCACGTCCGCGCGGCGGGTGCCCTGCGCAACGGGTTGCGCACCGAAGACGCCATGACACTGTTGTTCGGCGTCATACAGGGGCTGGTGTTGCGATTGATCGTAACGCGAGACCCCGCCCCGCTTTTACCCGAAGGCGAGCGTCTGCTTGATCTGCAATTATCGCTGTTCGCGGGCAAAGGAGATACCATATGAAATCCGG
The DNA here is from genome assembly GCA_019428955.1 of Burkholderiaceae bacterium. Taxonomy (GTDB): domain Bacteria; phylum Pseudomonadota; class Gammaproteobacteria; order Burkholderiales; family Burkholderiaceae_E; genus JAGXFR01. The sequence continues at coordinate 7,990 of JAHYJF010000099.1, read as the reverse complement.
GCTCAAGCTGGCACTGATAACCTTGCCGATCACCGCAATAGGCGCCGGCATCCTGGGCTTTATCGTGTCAAATAGTGCGCCGCCCGACCGTATCGCGCTTGCCGAACGCGCCAGCGCCGTGCGGGTGATCGCCGCCGAGACGCGCGCCATTACCCCGGCCTTTGTCGGCTTTGGCCTCGTTGTACCGGCGCGCACATTCGAAGCGATTGCCGAGGTTGGCGGCGTTGTCGAGTATGTGAACCCGGGGTTGCGCGACGGGCAGATACTGCCTGCGGGCAGCGTGTTGCTGCGCCTGTCGGCGGCCGACTTCAACCTGGCCATCGCGCAGGCCAACGCCAACATTCGGGCCGCCGAGGCGCGGCTGGCCGAGCTTGCGGTATCAGAGACTAACCAGCGCGCCGCGCTTGAGATCGAGCGCGAGGTGCTGGCGGTGAAAGCATCAGACCTGGCGCGTGCCGAGGCGTTGTTTGCCGCAGGAACTGCAACGCAAGCCGCGCGCGACAATGCCCGCGCGGCGCATCTGGCGCAGCGCCAGAAGGTGCAGAGCATTGAAGGCGCGCTTGCCCTGTTTCCCACACAACGCGCCGTGCAAAACGAACAGATCGCGGTTTACCAATCCGGCCTTGCCGGTGCGCAGCTGAACCTTGCGCGCACCGAAATGTCGCTTCCCTTCACCGCTCGCGTTGCCGCCCATACGGTCGAGGTGGGGCAATTTCTGAAAGCGGGCCAGACTGCCGCGGTTCTGGACGGCATCGACGCGGCCGAGGTCGTGGTTCAGGTTCCGCTGAATGATTTGCGCGCCCTGCTGCCACCGGACCCGAACCAGCCGGCCTTTCTGTCGATGGATCCTACCCGGATGGGTGAAAGTCTGCGCGAACTGGGCCTGACAGCGCAGGTGCGGCTAAGGTTGGGTGCCGAAATTGTAACCTGGCCCGCCGCGATCGACCGGATCAGCAATGGGATCGACCCAAGAACCGGCACCGTCGGGGTCGTAGTCCGGGTAGACGCGGCTTATGGCCAGGAAGGTGATGGGAACCACCCCCCGCTAACGAAGGGGATGTTTGTCGACGTCGTGCTAAAGGCACCGCTGATCAGCGGCATCGTGCTACCGCGCAGCGCGCTGCATGATGGGCAGGTCTACATTGCTGACGCCGACAGTCGCTTGCGTATACTCGAAGCCCAGCCTCAACTTGTGCAGGGCGGGATCGCGCTGTTTACCGCCGGAATTGACGCGGGCAGCCGCATTGTTCTGAGCACACCCAGCCCGGCGATCGAGGGGTTGTTGCTGGATTTGCACCCAGACGATGATCTGATGCCCCAGTTGCTTGCCGAGGATGCCGCGCGATGATCCGGTTCTTTGCCGCGCATCCGACCATCGCCAACCTGTTGATGATCTTGCTGCTGGCGGCCGGTCTGTTCGTCAGCCCCTCGCTGTTGCGCGAAACCTTTCCCCGCGCGGCCCCCAGCGAGGTCGAGATCACCGTGCCTTATCCGGGCGCGCGCCCCGAAGAGGTGGAAACCGCGATTTGCGAGCGGATCGAGAATGCGCTCGATGGCGTGACGGCGATTGAAAGGCATTCCTGCGAAGCGCGTGAAAACTCAGCGCGAGCGGTGGTCAAGATGCGTGAGGGCGGCGACTTTCAGGCCTTTGTGGCCGAGGTGAAAACGGAAATAGACGCCATTACCGAATTTCCTGCCCGCGCCGAACCGGCGCAGGTCAAGTCGCTTGGCCTGACTGATTTTGTAGCATCGGTTGCAATCAGCGGGCCGGTGGCGCGCACCGACCTCAAGGATTACGCCGAGCAGATCCGCACCGATATGATACGCTGGGGCGGCATACCGAAGGTCGATATCCGCGGCTTCTCGACCCGCGAAATACAGATAAACCTGCGACCAGACGATTTGCAGAAATTCGGCGTATCCGTTGGCGATGTCGCGCGCACCATTCAGACCGGTAGTCTGGACCTGCCAACCGGAAGCATCGAGGCGGCGACCGAAACCTTACTGATCCGGGTTGCCGAGGAACGGCGCAGCCCCGAAACGCTGGCGGCTATGTTCGTGCGGTCTTCCGCGCAAGGCGGGCAGGTCAGGCTAGGCGATATTGCCGACATAACCGAAGGCTTCGCGCTCGACGATGACGTGATCCTGTTCGACGGCCAGCCTGCCGCGATACTCGACATCACCAAGACCCGCGCCGAAGACAGCCTGCGCACGCTCGACGCGCTGAACGCATTTCTCGAGGCGGAACGCGCGCAGGCGCCGGCCGGTGTGACTTTGGAAATCACCGCCGACGCCGCCTCGGTGGTGCGCGAACGGCTGACGCTGGTGGTGGTCAACGGCGTGCAGGGGCTGGCGCTGGTGTTTTTGGTGTTGTGGCTGTTCTTCGGGTTCCGGTTCTCGTTCTGGGTGGCGATGGGCCTGCCCGTGGCGTTCATGGGCGGCGTCGCGTTGATGGGGCTGGTCGGATATTCGCTGAACCTGATGACGACATTGGGTCTGCTGATCGTGATCGGCCTACTGATGGACGACGCTATCGTGATTGCCGAAAACATCGCCCGTTTGCGTGAAAAGGGCCGCAGCGCGCTGGATGCCGCCATCGAAGGTGCGACGCAGGTTTTTCCGAATGTGCTCGCATCTTTCGGCACGACAGCGATGATTTTTGGCTCGCTCGCTTTCCTGTCCGGCGATCTGGGTGCGGTCTTGCGCGTGGTGCCGGTGGTGATGTTGTTCGTTCTTCTTGTTTCGTTGATAGAAGCCTTCCTGATCTTGCCGCACCACCTGCTGCATAGTCTGGAACATCCGGCAAGTGAAAAGGGCATGGGCGCGCGGGTCAACGCGGCGATGAACTGGACCCGAGATCGACTGGTCGGCCCGCTGGTCGATCTGACCATTCGCTGGCGCTACGCCGCAGCTGGCCTCAGCCTTGCGGTGCTTCTGGTTTCTGCGGGTATGCTGGCGGGCGGCTATCTGAAATTCACCGCTTTTCCTGAACTGGATGGCGATACCATTGTGGCCCGGGTGCTGCTGCCGCAAGGCACGCCGCTGTCGCGCACCGATCAGGTTGTCGCAGAGCTGGAGGCTGGTCTGGCCGCAGTCAACGCCGCCCTGGCGCCCCTGCAACCCGGCGGCGCGGCTCTGGTTCAGCATGTTTCGGTATTTCACGGGTTGAACCGGGATGCGTTCGAAACCGGTGCGCATGTGGTGACGGTAAGCGTTGACCTTCTGCCCTCGGTCGAGCGTGTCAGCAGCCCCGACGAGATCATGGCACTGTGGCGCGACGCGGTTGGACCGGTGCCTGATGTTATCAGCCTGAAATTCGCCGAAAGCACGCTTGGCCCGGCCGGAATCGCGATCGATCTGCACCTGAAGGGCGATGATCTGGGCACACTCAAGGCCGCGTCGGTCGAATTGCAGGGCTGGCTGTGGCAGTATCAGGGGGTAACCTCGATCCTAGATGATCTGCGCCCGGGCAAGCGTGAATTGCGCGTCACGCTGAAAGACACAGCAGGGCCGATGGGCATCACCGCTGCAATGGTCGCCGACCAGCTGCGCGCCGCCTATTTCGGCACCACGATCAGCGAGATGCAGATCGATGGCGGCCTGGTCGAAGTCAACGCCCGGTTCGGGGTTGCGGATCAGGCAAGCCTGGACGTGTTCGATGATTTTACCATCACCCGTGCTGACGGCACTTATGTGCCGCTCAGTGTGGTGGCAGATATCGAGATTGGCCAGGGTTACAGCCGGATCAACCGCGAAGACGGGGTGCGCAGCGTAACGATACAAGGCGCAATCGACACCCGCACCTCAAACGCCAGCGCCATCGTCAACGATACTTTGGCGCGGTTCGTGCCCGAGCTACTAAGCCGCCACCCAGAGGTGACGCTTGAGGTCGAGGGCCAGAATGCCGAGGCCAGCAAGACCCAGAAATCCATGATAATGGGCTTTGTCATTGGCCTTATGGGGGTATTCCTGCTGCTCAGTTTCCAGTTCCGGTCCTATCTGGAACCGATTGTGGTGATGCTGGTAATCCCGCTGTCTTTGCCCGGGGCGATCTTCGGGCACATGGCAATGGGTCTGGATTTTTCCATGCCAAGCTTGCTGGGCTTCATTGCGCTGGCCGGCGTCGTGGTCAACAACTCGATTCTGCTGGTCGATTTCGTCAAACATGAACACGAGGGTGCAGCCAGTGTTTCGCAAGCGGCCGCCCGGGCCGCCCGCGCGCGATTTCGGGCGATTTTTCTGACCACCTCGACGACCGTCGCGGGTTTGATGCCGATCCTGACCGAAACCAGCCTGCAAGCGCAGATCCTGATCCCGATGGTGGCCAGTCTGGTGTTCGGCTTGCTTGCCGCCAGCCTGATCGTGCTGTTCATACTTCCGGCGGTCTATGCAATCCTCGATGACCTCGGCCTCAGCACGCTGTCGGCAAAGACCTGAGGCCCAGGGAGGCGGCTTGTCTAACTTTCGGCTCGAAAGATCGTCGACCAAAGGGTTGGGCATGGCGAAGTTTTCGAGATCCGCCTGGTCGCTGATCGTGATGCGGCGCCGCCCACGGTCATGCTACAGGGCTGCAACCCCCTGAAAGTCCGGCTCAGGTCTTCCGGGATCATGCCGAAAACCGATACGGCCCGGCGTTTCTCGAGCGCCAGATCAATTCGGCCGCGCCCCCGCTTCTGCGCGCGCGGAATATATTTCGCGAACTGTTCTAACGAGGTGCGCCGCTCGAGATTCTTCTGCGCCTTGACGATCGAGTGGAAACTTTGCGCAAGCTCGGTCACGAAACGCCAGCATCAGATCAGAAATGGCGGGATGTGGTCGGCACCGCGATTTCAGACAATCCTTATTTTTATTCTTAATTACAATGATTTTTGGCGCAGAGAAGGTCCGACCCCAGTCCCATCCCCTCCGCCACATTCAGTTGCCGAATCCGTCCAAGGGCCCCGAGTGGGGCTTTTTTTCTTTTTGTTACAAAGGGCGTTGGCAGGGCCATCCGCCCTTCGGAGACTGGACGCTTGGCGCGGAATGGGTCTCCGAATGGCCTGCGTCTCTCTTCGAGCGCCCCTCGACGGCCACGGGACGGCGTAAAACATCCTCGCATTTCCAATGGGTTGCCGCGTTCATGGGGTCGTCCCGTTCGCGAGATAATTCGGTGGCGGAGACCGACACGAAGGCGCAGGACGGTCGGAAGGACGGCTCCGCGGCGGCCGATCCCCACGTCCGGCGGAAGCGTCCGAAGCGAGCCAGGACCCTGCCGGAAGTCTCTGATGACAAACAGACTTCACGCCCATAGCCTGGCGCAATGTCGAACGGTCCCTGGACGGATGAAGAGAATGACCTGATCGTCGCGGATTACTTCGCGATGCTGGCCGACGACATCTCTGCGCGCCGCTACAGCAAGGCCGAGCATCGCCGCGCGCTGCTGCCGCTGCTGAACGACCGGTCCGAGGGGTCCGTCGAGTTCAAGCACCAGAACATCAGCGCGGTGCTGAAGGGGCTCGGCGAGGACTGGATCCCCGGCTACAAGCCCGCGTTCAACTTCCAGATGACCTTGGTGGATGCCGTGGCGCGGTGGCTGGCGCTGAACCCGGCCTGGCTCGGGCGCCAACCGGGGCTGCAACCCGCCGCGGGCCTACGCGAACCGGCGCAGATCTGGATCGGACCGCCGCCGACGCTGTCGAACCAGCCGCCGCCGCAGGAGCTGGACCAGATGCTGCACATCGCCCGCAAGTTTGACGTGGCGGGCCGGGACGAGCGCAACCGGGCCCTCGGCCGCGCTGGCGAGGAACGCGTTCTCGCGCATGAACGGGCGGCATTGCGGACGGCAGGACGGGACGATCTGGCGCGCAAGGTGCGCTGGGTGTCGGAGGAGGATGGCGATGGCGCGGGCTACGACATCGCGAGTTTCGCCCCGGACGGTCTGCCCCGGCTAATCGAGGTCAAGACGACGAACGGATGGGAGCGCACGCCCTTCCACATCACGCGCAACGAGCTGGCGGTGGCCGAGGAGCGCCGGTCGGAATGGCGCCTGTTTCGGCTCTGGAATTTCTCACGCGAGCCGAAGGCGTTCGAACTGCATCCGCCACTGGACGCGCATGTCTCGCTGACCGCGACGACGTTTCAGGCGAGCTTTCACTGAGGCTCAGTCGAACACCCGCTCCGGCTGGTCGTGCCATGGCAGGGCCGCGACATTGGTCAGTTTCAACAGGGTCACGGCGGGCACCTCGCGCTTGTAGACCAAGCGCTTGAGGACTCCCGGCGCGAGATAGGCGAGCCGCAGCTGTCGGCTGACATGGCGTTCGGCCAGCCCTACGGCTTTCGCCAGATCGGTCACCGTGTTGAATTCACCAGCCTCCATGCGCCGCCGCCAGCCCCACGCCCGGCCGATGGCGCGCAAGATATGCGGATCCTGCGTCCGGTCTTCGCTCGGCAAATAGGTTGCGGGCGGCATGATCTTCGGCCGCCCGTTCTGCTTGCGGACCTTGAGCGGTACGAAGATCTGGATGGACTCGTCTGGTTTCATCATTCGGCCGCCACCTTCTTGCGTGGGGCCATCATGTCGCGCATGACGCCCGAGACGCCATCGGTCCGGACATCGATCACCAGCCCCTCGGACGTCACGGTGACCCTGCGCACCAGCAACTGCACGATCCGGGTCTGCTCCGCAGGGAACAGCTGGCCCCAGACGTCATCGAACGTCTGCAGCGCGGAGATCACGTCGGCCTCGGCGAAGGCGTGACCCTCGCGCGCCAAATGGGCGATGACCTGCGCCGTGATCGAGGGCGCGCGCATCACCCGCCGCAACTCGGTCACCACGGCCGCTTCCACGAGGTCGGCAGGAAGGCGGCGCGGGATGCCCTCATCGCTGGGTTCGCGATTCTTGATGACGTCCATCGAGACGTAATACCGGTATCGCCGCGCGCCCTTCTTCGTGCTGCTCGGGGTCATGGCGGCGCCCGTGGCCGTAAAGATCAGGCCCTTGAGCAATGCAGGCGCCTGTGCGCGGGTGTTGTTGGCGCGCTTTCGCGGGTTCTGCCGCAAGATGGCATGGACCTGATCCCACAGCTGCTCGTCGATGATGGCCTGATGTTCGCCGGGATAGGCCTTGCCCTTGTGGACGGCGTCGCCGCGATAGACGCGGTTCACCAGCACCCTGTAGAGATATCCTTTGTCGACCAAGGTGCCCTGCTTGTTGCAGAGCCCTTTGCGGCGCAGTTCGCGGGCCAGCACGGTCGCTGAGCCGACCTCGACGAACCGTTCGAAGATACCCCGCACGGCGGCAGCCTCGTCCTCGTTCACCACGAGTTTGCGGTCCTTCACATCGTACCCGAGCGGGACATAGCCGCCCATCCACATGCCCTTCATGCGGGAGGCGCGGACCTTGTCCCGGATGCGCTCGGCCGTGACCTCGCGCTCGAACTGGGCGAAGCTGAGCAGGATGTTCAGCGTTAGCCGCCCCATGGACGTCGTCGTGTTGAAGGACTGCGTGACCGACACGAAAGTCACGCCGTTGCGGTCGAAGACCTCGACCAGCTTCGAGAAATCCATCAGCGACCGCGACAGCCGGTCGATCTTGTAGACGACCACCACATCGATCAGGCCGTTCTCGATGTCGGCCAGAAGCTGCTTGAGGCCGGGCCGTTCCAGCGTCCCGCCCGAGATGCCGCCGTCGTCATACTGATCGCGGACCAGCACCCAGCCCTCGGACCGCTGGCTGGCGATGTAGGCCTCGCAGGCCTCTCGCTGAGCGTGCAGGCTGTTGAATTCCTGCTCCAGCCCTTCCTCGGACGACTTGCGCGTGTAGATGGCGCAGCGCTGGCGGCGGATGGGATTTGCGCGCTGATCCATCAATCATTCCCCCGCTTGCGTTCGCGCAACCCGAAGAAGCGGTAGCCATTCCAACGCGTTCCGGTGATCGCCCGCGCAATCGCAGACAAGGATTTGTAGGGTCGCCCCTGCCACTCGAACCCGTCCCGCAAGACCGTGATCGTGT
>JAHYJF010000496.1 GCA_019428955.1 Burkholderiaceae bacterium | reverse complement strand
AACGGTTGGGGTGAGCGCTAGGCGAGTCGTCAGGCGGTTTGGTTGGAAGAAGTGCAGCGCGGGGTGCTCGGCAACGCAATCGAAACAGACGGGAAAAAGGAGAGCGACATGAAGAAATCTAGGAAAACCATCGCCCGGGCGACCGGGTTTACCGCCATGGCCTTACTGGTGCTGGGAGGGGCTGCCTACGCAACACCCATTACCGGACACATCAACTTCACGGGCTTCTACGTGCCGACGGGCGGTGATTCCACGAATCTGAACACGGCGACCGGCATCGATTTCGAGACGGCCACGACCAACGGAGTCGGGAATGGCGCCTATGCAGTGGTTCCGGCGCTGACTGCGGTGACGATTCAGGACTTGACGTTTGATCCCTTTTCTTCGGACATGCCTTTGTTCTGGACGCTTACCGCCGGCGAGAATACCTTCTCCTTCGACCTGGAATCGGTCAATAGAACCTTTGCCAGCACCAACCAGGTCAACCTGATGGGCGCCGGGACTCTATACGGCACAGGGTACGAGGAGACACCCGGCACTTGGAATTTCACGGGGAACCGCGCGAACGAGAGCTACAGCTTCTCCGCCGTAAGTGCGGCAGCTCCCATCCCCGAGCCCGCCACCATGCTCCTGCTCGGTTCCGGGCTCCTGGGCCTCGCCGGCGTGAGCCGTCGGCGCACGCTGTAGGTTCACCCGCCAGCATAGCGCAGCTCACGCCTTAGGCAGCCCGGAGAGCCTCCTGCTCCGGGCTGCCCTTTTGTTCGAACTCCACACAGACGGCGTCGAGCGCGCCTAACCAAGGCTCGACCGGTCGGCCCTCAACCCAACAGCGACCAGAGTACCCCGGCGGCGATGGCCGAGCCGATGACGCCCGCCACGTTGGGAGCCATGGCGTGCATCAGCAGAAAGTTGCTGGGATCTTCCTTGGCGCCAATCATCTGGGCGACCCGCGCCGAGTCGGGCACCGCCGAGACGCCGGCGGCGCCGATCAAGGGGTTGATCTCGTTGGTGCTCAGCAGGTTCATGAGCTTGGCAAACAGCACCCCCGCGGCGGTGGCTATGGCGAAGCTGAACGCTCCCAGTCCGAAGATCTTTACCGACTGAGGCGTGAGAAACGTCTCCGCCGAGGCGCTGGCGCCGACGCTCACGCCTAGAAGAATCGTGACAATGTCGATGAACGCCGACTTGGCGGTATTCGATAGCCGGTCGGTGACCCCGCATTCTTTCATGAGGTTGCCAAAAAACAGCATGCCCAGCAGGATCGCCGCACCGGGCGCGATCAGGCTGCAGATGAGGAACGAGGCGATGGGAAAGGTGATACGTTCGAGCTTGGTGGCGCTCTTGGCGGGCGGCATCTTGATCCGCCGCTCCTTCTTAGTGGTGAGAGCGTACATCACCGGCGGCTGGATCACCGGCACCAGCGCCATGTAAGAGTAGGCAGCGATGGCCACCGGGGCGATCAGGTGGGGCGCCAGCCGCGACGCCAGAAAGATCGAGGTGGGGCCGTCGGCACCGCCGATGATGCCGATGGCGCCCGCCTCGGCGGGGGTAAAGCCCAGCACCATGGCGCCGGCCATAGCGGCGGAGAGGCCGCACT
>JAHYJF010000495.1 GCA_019428955.1 Burkholderiaceae bacterium | reverse complement strand
ATCGAAGGGGTCGCGCAGCAGCCCCTGGCTGGGGCTGGCGCGCTTGATTTCGGCGATGACTCCGGCCGAACCCGCCGCGATTCGCGCGCGCAAGGCGCGCTCGAAGCCGCGGGGTGCGCCTTCCTTGCGAGCGCTGCGCGCCTCTGCGTCAGCACGCACCGCGGCGAGCGGCCGTTGCGTCCTGGCAGCGGCCACTTCGACGCCCTTGCGCTCGAGGATCCGGCGCAGGATGTCCGTCATCAGCTCGCTCCCTGGCCTTCGGAAGCAAGCGCCTGGGTCAGCGCGACAAACTGGTCGAGCTTGGCACGCGCCGCGCCCGAGGCGATGGTGACATCGGCCAGTTCGATGCCCTCGGCAATCGAATCGACCAGATCGGCAGCGTAGAGCGCCGCGCCGGCGTTGAGCGCAACGATCTGGCGCGCGGTGCCCTGTCTTTCACCCGATAGGGCTTCGAGCAGCATCGCACGCGACTCGTCGGCGTTTTCAACGCGCAGGCTGCGATTGCTCATCATCGCAATCCCGAAATCTTCGGGATGAATTTCGTACTCGGTGATCTTGCCGTTGCGCAGCTCGCCCACGATCGTGGCCGCACCCAGCGAAATCTCATCCATCCCGTCCTGCCCCCAGACCACCAGTGCGTGATGGGCGCCAAGGCTTTGCAGCACCCGGATCTGGATACCGACCAGGTCGGGGTGGAACACGCCCATCAGGATGTTGGGGGCGCCGGCCGGGTTGGTGAGCGGTCCGAGGATGTTGAAGATCGTGCGCATGCCCAGCTCGCGGCGCACCGGCGCGACGTTCTTCATCGCCGGATGATGATTTGGCGCGAACATGAACCCCAGGCCGATCTCGTCGATGCAGCGACCCACCTGGCCGGCGTCGAGCGTGATGCAGGCGCCCAGGGCCTCAAGGACGTCGGCGCTGCCCGATTTAGACGACACGCTCCGGCCCCCGTGCTTGGCGACCTGGGCGCCGGCGGCAGAGGCGACGAACATCGACGCCGTCGAGATGTTGAAGGTGTGCGCCGCGTCGCCGCCCGTGCCGACGATGTCGACGAAGTTGGGGCCGCTGTGAACCTTTACCGGGGTGGCAAACTCGCGCATCACCTGGGCCGCGGCGGCGATCTCGCCGACCGTTTCCTTCTTGACCCGCAGCGCGCTGATCAGCGCCGCCATCATCACCGGCGACATCTCGCCGCTCATGATCATGCGCATGATGCGCAGCATCTCGTCGTGGAAGATCTCGCGGTGCTCGACGCAGCGTTGCAGCGCCTCCTGGGGGGTGATCAGCATCTTTGCCTCTTGCTCAGGCGCTCACGCGCTCGGGGGCGCGCTTCAGGAAATTGGCGAGCATCGCATGACCATGCTCGGTGGCGATCGACTCGGGGTGGAACTGCACGCCCTCGACATCGAATTCGCGGTGGCGCAGACCCATGATCTCACCATCGGGAGTGTGGGCGGTAACCTCGAGGCACTCCGGCAGGCTGGCGCGCTCGACCACCAGCGAGTGGTAGCGCGTCACCTCGAAGGACTCGGGTAGCCCAGCAAAGACGCCCTCGCCGGTATGGGTCACGCGGTCGACCTTGCCGTGCATCACCCGCTGCGCGCGCACGATCCGAGCGCCAAAGGCCTG
>JAHYJF010000494.1 GCA_019428955.1 Burkholderiaceae bacterium | reverse complement strand
CCGGGATTGTGGGTTTCCCAGCCGTTCAGACCGCCCTGGGCGAGGGCCGCGCGCGCGGCCGCGTGGCGCTTGCCCGCCGGTTCGCCACGGTAGATCAGCGGCAGCTCGACGTTCTCCAGCGCGGTGGTGCGCGCCAGCAGGTTGAAGCCCTGGAACACGAAACCAAGATAGTGGCGGCGCAACAGGGCGCGCTGCTTGCGGGTGAGCTCTTCGACGTGCACGCCCTCGAATTCGTAGGTGCCGCTGCTGGGCGTATCGAGGCAGCCAAGGATGTTCATCACCGTGGACTTGCCCGAACCGCTCGGTCCCATGATCGCAACAAATTCACCCGCCGCGATGCTCATGTCGACGCCGTTCAGCGCCAGGAACGAGGCCTGGCCCTGGCCGTAGGACTTGGTGACCCCGACAAGCCGAATGAGCGCCGCAGCGCTGGTCATGGCTGGGTTTCCGCGAGCTCGGTGATTACCTCCGCGCCTTCCTTGAGCGCCCCGCCGGTGATCTCGGTCACGGTCCCGTTGGTGGCGCCGACCGTGACCTCGACCGGAACCGCCTTGCCATCCTGCAGAACCCAGACCTTCTGGTTGCCGCCCACGGACGTGACCCTGGTTTTCGGGGCCTGCGGCCGGCGGCGCGGCATCAGGGAGCTGAAAATGTTGCCGCCCGACTTCTTCCTGGCCTCGGGCGGAGGGGGCGGCTCGAAGCGCAGCGCGGCGTTGGGCACCAGCAAGGCGCTGTCGCGCTCGAGCGTGACGATATCGGCGGTCCCGGTCATGCCCTGGCGCAGGCTCAGATCGGAATTGGCGACCGCCAGCACGCCGAGGTATGACACCACGCCGTTGTTGACCTGCGAGCCGAAGCCGACCCGGGTGATGAGCGCACTGTAGGAGCGCCCCGGCCAGGCGTGCACCGTGAACGTCGCCTTCTGGCCAGCCTTTACCGATCCCACGTCAGCCTCGTCGACGCTGACCTGGAGTTCCATCTTGGAGAGATCCTCGGCGAGCGAGAAGAGCACCGGGGCCTGCAACGAGGCGGCCACGGTCTGGCCCGGCTGAACCTTGCGCGAGAGCACCACGCCGTTGATCGGCGAGCGGATTTCGGCCTTGCCCAGGTTGGTCTCGTCGGTCTGCAAGCTGGCCCGGGCCTGAGCGACGCTGGCTCTGGCAGTGGACTCGTTGGCCTCGGCGCGCTTGACGTTGGCGTTGGCGGCGTCGAGTTCGAACTCGGCGGGCACCTTGCCGCCGGAGAGTTCGGCGACCTTCTGCAACCGCGCGAGCTGGGCCCGGGTCTCCATCACCGTCGCCTGGGCCTGGAGCACCTGGGCCTCGGCGGCAGCGAGGTTGGCGCGCGACTTGACCACCGCATCCTGCAACTTGGAGGGATCGAGCCGGGCCAGCCGCTCGCCCTTCTTGACGACATCGTTGTCATCGACGAACACCTGCTCGACGATGCCCGACAGCTCGCTGCCGACATCGACCTGGTTGGTCGGCTGGAGGTTGCCGGTGGCCGAGACCTTGACGACCAGGGCCCCGGTCGTGACTGCCGTGGTGCGATAGCGCGGCTGCTGGCCGCTGTCGGCGCCGTTACGGCCGAAGTAGAACCAGGCGGCGCCGGCGATGACCAGCACCACGACGAGCCACAGC
>JAHYJF010000098.1 GCA_019428955.1 Burkholderiaceae bacterium | reverse complement strand
GAAAACACCATCATCATCGACGGTGCCGGCCCGGCTGCTGACATCGAAGCCCGCGTGAAGCAAGTGCGCGTGCAAATCGAAGAAGCCACCAGCGACTACGACCTCGGTATATTTTCCGCGCCGGGTCATTCCGATGCTCCCCGAAAAGCTCTCGAACGGGCTATGTTCGCTCAACCCGCACGTCGATCGCCTGGTGCTGGTTTGCGACATGAACGTCAACCTCGATGGTGAGGTCCGTGGTTACCAGTTTTACGCCGCGGTGATGTGTTCGGCGGCGCGGCTGACCTACGATGATGTCTGGAGCATGCTTTCCGGGTCGGCGCTCGAAGCTCGCGCCGCGGCCGGCACGCACAGCGCCGAATTGCGCCAACACCTGGGCCACCTGCACGATCTCTATCGGATCATGGCCCGGGCGCGCGAGGCGCGCGGCGCGCTCGACTTCGACACCGTCGAAACCAGGATCGTTTGCGATCCGGCCGGGCGCATCGAACGCATCGAACCCCTGGTGCGCAATGATGCCCACCGCCTGATCGAGGAGTGCATGCTCGCCGCCAACGTCTGCGCGGCCGATTTCATGTCCCGTGGCAAGCACCCCGGCTTGTTCCGGGTTCACGAGGGTCCGACTCCGCAGAAGCTCGCCCTGCTGCGTGAGTTCCTGCGCACCGTCGGGATGACCCTGGGCGGGGGCGATGATCCCACGCCGCGCGACTATGCCGAGATCGGGGCACTGGTGCGCGCCCGGCCCGATGCCGCGCTGGTCCAGACGATGTTGCTGCGCTCGATGCAGCAGGCGATCTACACCCCGGTCAATGAAGGCCATTTCGGGCTCGCCTATCCGGCCTACGCGCACTTCACTTCGCCGATTCGCCGTTATCCGGACCTGCTGACCCATCGCGTGATCAAGGCGCTGCTGGCCCGCCGCCGCTACCGGCCAAGCTTGCCTTACGGGGTTCGCGCCGAGGCGGAACTCCGCGATCAGGAGCGTGCCGCGTTTGAATCCTGGCAGCACCACGGAGTCAGTTGTTCAGCCTATGAACGCCGCGCCGACGAGGCGTCGCGCGACGTCGAGGCATGGCTCAAATGCCAGTACATGCGCGAACGTGTGGGCGAGCAATTCGTCGGCCGGATAACCGGGGTGGCGCCGTTCGGTGTGTTCGTCACGCTCACCGACCTCTATGTCGAAGGCTTGTTGCACGTTTCGGAGCTCGGTGAGGAGTATTTCCAGTTCAGCGAAGGAGCCCATGAATTGCGCGGTGAACGCACCGGGCGGCGTTTCCGGCTCACTGACGAGATCGAGGTTCAGGTTGCGCGGGTCGATCTCGAGGCGCGTCGTATCGAATTCCGGTTGGTGCCGCGCGCGGGCTATCGGGAACTTGTGAGTGGACCGGGGCGTGAACATGCGGGCGCTCGCAAGACCGGCGGCCAGCGACCAAACGCCAAGGCCGGCAAGGCCGGGGCGAGGAAGAGACCGGACGCTTCCAAAGCGGTCAAGCCGGCAGCCAAGGGCAAGGCGGCCAAGCGGATAAAACGCACAAGGAAGGACTGATGCGAATTTACGGTTTTCATGCGGTGCTGGCCCGTTTGCGCCATAGCCCGGAGTCGATCAACGAACTATATGTCGACCAGGACCGCGACGACCCGCGGATGCGCGAACTGGTGAAACTGGCCACCGACCTGGGTGTCCGGGCAATGTCGGCCGATGCCAACCGGCTCGACCGACTTTGCCCGAAACGACGGCACCAGGGGGTGGTGGCGATTGTCGAGGCTGCCGTTCCGACGCTCACGCTCGAAGATCTGCTCGCCGGCATCGACGGACCGGCGCTGTTGCTGGTGCTTGATGGCGTTACCGATCCGCGCAATCTCGGGGCCTGCCTAAGGGTTGCCGACGGAGCCGGTTGCCACGGGGTGATCGCTCCCAAGGATCACTCCTGCCTGCTCACCGAAGTGGCCATCCAGACCGCCAGTGGTGCGGCCGAGTCGGTTCCCTACGTGATGGTCACCAACCTGGCGCGGGCACTCGATACGCTCCAGGAAAATCGCGTCTGGACCGTGGGCGCGGCCGACGAGGCAACCGAGTCGATCTATGAGATCGAGGTCCCCCAGTCTGTCGCCTGGGTGCTCGGTGCCGAAGGCACCGGCCTGCGCCGACTGACCAGGGATCGCTGCGATCTGCTGGCCAGCATCCCTATGGCCGGCCAGGTATCGAGCCTGAATGTGTCCGTGGCCGCGGGAATCGTGCTTTATGAGACCGTCCGGCAACGCGCTGCGGCCGGCTCCCCGGCCAGCTAGGTCCGCGGGCGACACCCTCGCCTTAGTCAGCGCTGGTGCTGCTTGCCCTGAGCGCGCATGCGGCTGCGAAACACCCACGGGGGCAGCGGCGCAGGGTCGTGCCAGAGGCCTCGCCGGGACTGGCGTGCCGTCGCTTCCGCGCGGGCGTAGCGGGCGCGCGCAATGGGCTTCTGGTCGCGCTCGTAGCGGCGGAAATGCCAGGCCAACCCGTCGACCACCTGGGCCAGCCCAACGTCCTCGTCGGCAACGAAGACGGTGCCCACAATGCGTCCGTAGGGGTCGAACTTGCCGGCCTGGACCCGAACTTCGCGGCCCTGCAGGCGTTGCCGCAGGCGCTGGCGAGCGACGTCCGACCACGGCTGCCTGCGCTCGGGCGCATCGATCGCCGCAATCCTCACCTGCCATACCCGTCCATCGGCCGCCCGCAGGGTAAACGAGTCGCCGTCGGCAACCGCAATCAGGTCGCCCTGGACAATCCCGCCGGCAGGAAGTTCGCGCTGCGCCGCGCTCTGCGCCCACGCGCCGTCCCTGCTGGTGCCGATCGCCACCAGCAGGATCATGGTCAAGCCGGTAAGCCTTCTCCAGAGTCGCTGCGCCATCGCTGCGAGCATAGCAAAGCCATTCGGTCGATGGAGCGCGTCGCGAAGAATTCATGGCCCAAGCACGGCCAGCAGTTCATCCGCCCGCAGCGGCTTGTTCAGCAGGCTCAGGCCGCTGTGCCGCGCCCTTACGGCGAGCTCTGGTGAGCAATCGCCACTGATCAGTACCAGGATGGGCCGGGGCAACTTGTGGCTGGCGAGCGCCAACACGTCGAGTCCGCTGCGAGTTCCCGGCAAGCCGAAATCCGCGATCACCGCGCCGAACTCCAGGCCGGAACCCAGCACTGCCGCCGCCTCGTCGGCGTCTGCGGCGATGCGGACCTGGCGGCCCGAGTCCTCGAGCAGCGCCGCCAGCGCTGCGGCGACATCGGCGTGGTCCTCGACGATCAGCGTCAGTTCCTGAGGGGCGCTCGTCGCCCGGCCTTGCGCGCTTGCCCCGGGATTGATCCCTGGTGCCAGCGTCGGCCACAATTCGGCCTGATAGCCGAGCATTGGATCTCCTGCGGCCGAACACTCCTGGTCGTTGATGAGATAGCCAGGAGCGGACCGCTCCGCGCTCGACCGGCTCTGGCCCAAGCAGGCCAACGGTAACGCCGGCAATAACACGCCCAGCCGCTCTATCGCCCCCTGCGCTGCCCGAAGAGCAGGCGACAGCGCCGGGTCCTGCGCCTTTCTCTCGAGAATGGCTAGCAGCAGCGCCAGCGAACTGGCGGGTTGGCGCAATTCGTGCAACGCGTCTGCGATCTGGCCGCAACCGGCATACGGGCAGGGAGAAAGGGCCGACGCCGGTGACGGCTGGAAAGTGCGGGATTGCGGCTCCATGTCCTGGTCCGTCGGGTCGGTGATGGGCTCCAGTTTGCCCCGCGCCTATGCCGGCAACCAAGATCATCGTCGCCGTGATGCACTAGGCGACGGTGTCGGCCAAAGGACTTGTAAGGATCAGTGCTGCCGGACCTTGTCCATGCCCAGTATCGGCAGATAGGCCAGCGCAAAGATGCCAAATGCCAGCGCCCACATGGCTCCGGAGAGTGCCATCAACATCACGTAACTGGCCGGAAACAGCGGCGCCAAGACCCGTGCCAGGGCGGCGAGCATCAACCAGGAAAAAGCGGCCGCGTCCCAGCCCGAGGCGATAACGGCCCGGCCCGTGTGACCGCGCGCGGTGCGCATCATCATCGCAAGACAGATGCCGCCGATCAGCCCGACCGTGAGTGCGTGCATGGCCATGGCATCGGCCATGGCAAATCCCAAGCCGCCCAGGGCGCGCAGTGTGAACCAGATGGCCAGCCAGGCGTGGGCCAGATGCAACATCCACAGGAGCGCGATCGATCGCGTTGCCCAGGGCCTCCAGCGCAGGCTGCGGGCCAGCGTCAGCACTGCGCCAGCGAGGGCCACCAGCGCGGCCAGCCGCTGATCGAACTGGAGCGCGTCCAATGCAAACATGGCAATCGCTGCTGCCAGCAGTCCGCGCTCGACCCATACGGTGTTGGCGATATCCTGGCGTTGCAGGTTGGCGCGGGTGAAACCGGGGATGACCCGACCGCTCATGACTATGACCACGACCACTATCGCGCCCATCCCGACGCGTGCCATCGAGTAGGCGCGCTCGGGCGCCAGGTTCCAGACGATTGACACCACGCCCATGACCAGCAATGCCGCCGGAAACAGCAGGTTCTTGGGCTTGCCGCCAGGAATCATCACCCGCAGTGGCAGGATGCCAGCCGCCACCAGGCCCCATGCCAGCACCGACAAGGTGCTCCACCAGGCCGCCAGCAAGTAGAACGGCCTCAATCCGAGGTCGAACAGCGCGAAGCGTTGATGCCGTTGTTCCGTAGCGCTCTTCTGGCCCCCCGAATCCGGCTCTCTTATCTGGTTGATCGGGAAGCTTGGCCGCGCCATGCCTGACCCTTAGCCGCCCTTGCGGTGAACCAGTACGGGGATTCTCGTGTGGGTCAACACCTTGCTGGTCTCGCTGCCAAGCAACATCGCGCTCAGACCCCTGCGGCCGTGTGATGCCATGAAAATCAGGTCGCATTCCCTATCGGCCGCAGTGTCGATTATGTGGCGATAGGGCTGAGCGTCGCGCACCCGCACGACGCCGCATTCGACCCCGGCGTCCTTGGCGGCAGTGGCCACGGCGTCAAGCGCGCGGGCGGCGTCCGCTTCGGTGGTCTTGACAAACTCCTCGTAGGAACGCTGGACGAATGTGGGTGACTCGGCGAACGCGGGTGCCAGGTACTCCGGCATCACGTGGATCGCCGTGATTCGCGCATCCAGCGCCTTGGCCATGGCAATGGCGTGCTCTGCCGATTCGTATGAAAGTTCGGTACCGTCGGTGGGTACCAAGATATGTCGGTACATGACAACTCCTTTTTAGGGTTCTTCGGGAGGAATGAGCATGATGGGCCGTTTCGTGATCTTGAGCACGTCCTGCGCCACCGAACCAAGGACGAATGCCGTCAAGCCGGTGCGGCCAACAGTTCCCAGGCAGACCAGGCTGGCATCGATGCGGTTGGCGGCACGCCGTATGCCCTCGGCGACATCTTCGTCCTCGACTACCTCGACCCGCACCCTCGATTCCTCGGCGCCGCCGGGCACCAGGGCGCTCAACGCCTGTCGCGAGCGCTCGATCCAGTCGGCGTGTTCGGCCATGAAGCGGGGGTCAGCGACGTGGCGCACGAATTCCCGATTAGGCAGTTGGCGCGGGTGCAGGACGGTAATCAGAGATACTTCAGCGCCGACCGGCACCATTGCGAGCGCGCGGCGCGCCGCGCTATTGCACTGCGCCGACAGGTCGGTGGCGATCAGCACCCGTTCGATCGGTGCCAGGTGTTCTTCCGGCGCGGGCGCGCTGAGCGGGACCACCAACACACTCTGGGACGCTTCCTTGGTCAGTTCGAGCGACATCGAGCCGCTCAGTGCTCTTTCGCCCCGCGTGAGCTGGTGCGACCCGACGATGATGAGATCCGCTTCCTCTCGGTCACCGAGGTGCAGCAGGCGGGTTGCCGGCGAGCCGAGGTGGTCCGAGATCAGGATCCTGTACTCCAGCCCGCCGAACACCGGATCGACCCGACGCGCTACTTCGGCCTCCAGCAGAGCAGCCGGGGTGGTTGCATCAGGGTTGTTGTGATCGTGCTGTTGCAGGCCGAAATCATCGGCGTGGGCCGCGATGTCGGCAACGTGGACGACGATGATCTCGCAAGGCTGGCGCTTGGCCAGGCGCGGCACCCAGGCGAGCGCCCGGCGGGCTGAAACAGTAAAGTCGAATGCGCACAGGATCCGCAGCGGCCGCTTGCCCGCGAGCCAGTCCTGCAGCGGGCGAGGGCGGCGCACGAAGAGCATGGGCACCGCGGAATGTTCCAGCATGCTCAGGCTGGTCCGGCCCATGGTCGATTCGCCTGGCTCGGGACCACTGAATGCCGCCAGCAGCGCGAGCTCGAATTCCTGTTCCGCTTGCATGCCCAGAATGACTTCATCGGGCACGCCTGGAATCAGGTGCGCCGAGGTCTCTGCGCCGAGCTTGCGCAAGCGCTTGGCCCCGGCCGCGAGTTGTTTCTCGGCACGGGCGTGCCGGGCTTCCTCTGCCTTGGTGGCAGCTGCCTTTCCTGACTTGCTCTGAAATGCGTGGAGCAGTGACACCGACCCGGGGACGTTGCCACTATTGGCAATGTGGGCCGCAATGGTCGCGACCTCGGCCGACTCGCTGCTGAAGTCGGTTCCACAGATTATTTTCACTCTTCCTCCGATACCGGACGCACGCGCTGGCGAGCCCGGTGGCTTGCTCAGGTCGCCGCCATGACCCTGGAAAGCCGTGCTTCGGCGTCGCCCACCAGCTCTTCCATCCCGTCCCTTCCGACCAGGCTGAACATTGCTCTCGGGCTGGCGACGGATACCATTATCCCGGCATCAGTCTCCTGGACCACGGCATTGCACGGCAACAGCAGGCCAATCTGCGGTTCGGCCAAAAGGGCCTGATGGGCCAAATTCGGATTGCACGCGCCCAGAATCTTGTAGCGCCGGAAATCCTTATCGAGCTTCTTCTTGAGGGTGGCCTTGACATCAATTTCGGTCAGGATGCCAAAACCCTCGGCCGCCAGTGCGGCCGTTATCCGCTCCACCGCTTCGTCAAAGCTGGCATTGGCCAGCAGTTTCTCTTGACCATAGGAAATCTTACTCATAGCTTCACTCCTTCGACAGTCCCCGCGAGTACTACCACCAGCCAACTTCTAACCAGCCAAATTCTATTATGAGACTTCCGGGAAAACCGCACTCGATGCCCGACTGAAAACTTCTCGCCCCTGCCTTGACTCGGGGCCTATGCCGCCCGGGAGCCGCCGGCGCTTAAGCTCGGATCAGGGTTTGCCGGCCAGTTCGCGCGCCTGGGCCAGGTTGCCCTCGATGGATTTGCGCAGTTGCTCGGTTCCGGGCGGCAGGCCGGCGAGCGCTTTCTCCCAGTGCGCGACAGCCGCGGCGTAGTCCTTGCGACGAAACTCGTCGGTGGCAGACATGGCCAGCGCCTTCCAGTACGTCGGGTCGGCCTTGAGAGCGCGCTCTATCAGCGCCATCGGCTCGCCGGCGAGGCTGTTGCCATTGGCCACCGCCAGGGCGTCGGCGTAATCCGACAGGATCGTTGCGTCGTCCGGGATGAGCTTCACCAGGCGCGCGAATACCTTGACCGCGTTGGGGTATTCTTCCATCGAATAGTAGGTCCGCGCCAGGGTCGCCATCCCCTGGATATCGTCAGGATTGCTTTCAAGTTTGGCGGCCAGTGTGGCGGCCATTTTCTGCAGTTCGTCGGAGCTGTGCCCCTTGCCCGATCCAGCCTCGGTGGCGGGAGCGCTGGCCTTGATGTCGAAGCTGCTGCTGAATTGCCAGAACAACGCCACTACTGCGATCGGTATCGCCACGATCAGGCTGATCACCCAGATTGGAACTCCGGCACCCTTGCCAGCGCTGTCGAGCGCCGGCGCGGTGCTCTTGTGGCGCGATTTTTCGCGTTTGCCAACCATTGCGTCATCCCCATTTTGCTGAACTGCAAACAGCCTCGCACTTTAGCAGAACTCCTCTCGCGGCGACTCGGTCACCACCAAGGCCGATGCTCTTGCTTGCGGGGCAACAAAAGCCCCCGGCGATTGCTCGCCGGGGGCAGCTAGATCCCTTCGTCAGGGTCAGTGTGCAAAGAAGCCGATCGCGACCAGCGTCAACAGGATCAGGCCGAATGCGATCAGCGTGAACCCGAGGATTCGTGACCCGATGGTCATCGGCCGTGAGGGTTCGTCCACCAGGTACTTCTCAAGTTCCCCGGAATCGCGCAGGCGCTGATACTCGAGCGCGTGCTCGTGGCGGAACTCTTCGAGCGGAACCGCGCCGGTGAACATCACCACGTCGAGCGGGAACTTGTCCGGACGGAAGTGGTTGTTGAAGAAGTGCACCGTGAACAGGAACACGACCGCCAGGATTGCTTCCTCCCCGTGGAAGATGGCCGCGACGTTGAACACCCAACCCGGAAGATAAGCCGCAACCTGCGACGGTATCCACATCATCAGGCCGCTGACGCCGATGATCGTGACCCCCCAGAACGGTGCCCAGTAGTCGAATTTCTCCCAATACGTCCAGCGGTCGAACTTCGGCCGCGGGCCCTGACCCAGGAACCACTCGAACATCGCGTAGATGTCGCGCAGGTCGTTGAGGTTTGGCACCATCGAGTGCGGTCCGAAGAGCTTGAACTCCTTGAAGTTCCTGCCGACCCGGAGGCCGACGTAGAACAGGTGCCAGAAGAACACCGCGACGAAGAACAACGCTGCGACGCGATGGACCTCACCGGCGATGCGCGGACCACCGAACCACTTCATGACCGTGTAGGCCCATTCGGTGTTCGAGAACAGCAGCGGCATGCCGCTGATCGTAAGCGTCATCAAGCTGAGCGCAAAGGTCAGGTGGGCGATTCTCCAGGTACGCGTGAAGCGCTGGAAGTGCCGGCCACGGAGTTCCGGTGGCAGCTCGTCCACCTTGATGTGCGGCCGAAGTTTGCGCTCCTTGCGTTCCTTGTATTCACGGTAGAACCACAGCAGCGTGTGGGTCCAGAAGAATGCGAAGGTCCCCGCCAGCAGGCCGACCATCAGCTTGGAAGCCAGCCACATCTGAGGATAGGCGAAGAAGTCGTCATTCTGGGCGTGCGGCAGGAACGTGGCGAAGCCTTCGCTGGCTTCGGCCAGGCCACGCTTGGGGTTGTGGCAGCTGCGGCAGGTCTCGAGCCGGTTGTCGCCGGCCACCATGGAGTTCGGATCCTTGGCGCGCAGGACGGTATGACTGCCATGGCAGTTGTAGCACTTGGCGGTGTATCCATAGCCCAGCTTGTTGACCTTGCCATGATAGGTAGCACGATAGGACTTCAGGCTCTCGGTGTGGCAATTGCCGCAGCGGTTGCTCACCGCCACCTTGAAAGTGTCTTCCGAGGTGGAGTCGACCGAATGCGAGGAGTGGCAATCGAAACACATCGCCGCCTTGGCGTTCTTCTTGACCAGCACTTCCTGCCCGTGGACTGATTCCTTGTACTCGTCGAGCTGGTCGATGTGGCACTTCCCGCAAAGGTTGGGGCCGCCAAGTCGCCATTCGAGACGCTCGGGAGTGCCCGTTGGCGGGATATTGAAGGTGTGGACGTTATGACAGTCGTTGCAGCTGGCGTTCAGCCCGCTGACGTTGTCCAAGTCCTTGCGGCCGTGCCACGACTTGGCGTGGGGCCCGGCATTCTCGACGACTTTGGCCAGACGGGATTTCGCGTCCGCCTTGCCCTCTTGCTTGGCTTTGTCCCATAGCTTGAAGTGGCATTCGACGCAATCCACATGCTGTTTCTCTCGTGCGCTCGGCTTGGCGTGTCCTTCGATCGCATCGACAAATTCGACCAGCCCGGTATGACACTCGACGCACTGCAACTTGGCGTGGACGGACTTGGCAAAACCGTCCTTGGGCACCATCGTCAGGGCCCGCGGTTCATCACCTGGCCCGGGAACCTCGATCTTCCGCTTGCCGACTTCGTGGCAAGCCAGGCAACTGGCGTTGTCGACTTTCATGCCGCCCTGGGCGTTGGCTGCCGGGGCTGGCGCAAGCAGGGCTAGCAACGCCACCATCAGAACGGCGCTGGCGTAGGACGCCAAGTTTCTTACATGCATTGGGACTCTCGCTCTTTTCTGCGAAAGGAGCGCCCCGCAAAGGGCGCTGCCAGTCAACAAGTATTGCGGGCTGTACTTGCAGTCACAGCCCGCAATTCGTGGCTCTGGTGGCCCTGGTCGCCGGAACGCGGCATTCATTGCCGATCCAGCTGCCCGGGCCCGTTCAACCTGTTACTTCTTGAGCGACAGGATGTACTCGACCAGGTTGTCGACCGCCTTGGCGTCACCCTTGGAAATGATCAGGTGGTCGTCCTTGTTGGCCGTGAGGAAGGTCTTCAGATCCGCGGCCTTGCCGGCGAATTTGGCGGCGGCAGCCGTGAATGAGGGGCCTTTCTTGTTCTTGGTCACGTCGTGGCACTTGGTGCATTTCTCGGCCTTGATCAGTGCTTCGGCCCCGGCCACATCTACCGCCGAGGCGGTCCCGACCAGGCCGAACAGGCAAACGCTGGCAGCTGCGAGTGCAATCTTGATGCTCATGAGAACGTCCTCCAGTATTGACAAACTTAAGTTGGCTTGTACTTCGCCGGTATTCATCTACCAGCAATTAGATCAAACGCTTTGAGTCGGGCCTTGTATTGCAGTTGGCAGCCACAGGTAAATTGACTCAACGTCCTAATTCTGACTGAAGCAAAGTTAAAGGTCAATTCCAGGGGTACGCAAAAAAAGTACACCGTTGTCGCAACGCAACCGAGGTCGGTGCGAATTCTAGCAAGACGCGCTGAAGTGGGCGGCCGCCCTCGGCGAGGGCGGCCTCTTGGAGGAGCCGGCGGGAGCGGGCTCGGCAGGTTTTCTACCTGCCTAGTTCGACAGAATCCAGGCGGCCAGGTTCTTGATCGCCGCCGCGTCGCCCTTGGAGACGACCGCGTGGTCGTTCGGGCCGGTGCTAAGGAACTTGACCAGGCCCGCCTCGGCGTCGGCCTTGCCCTTGTACTTGGCGGCCATTGACTTGAACGACGGCCCTTTCTTGTCCTTCTCGACATCGTGGCACTTGGTGCACCTCTCGGCCTTGGCCAGGGCCTGGGCAGCCTTGGCGTCGACCTCGGCAGAGGAGGTTCCCGCAAAGCCTAGCGCCAGGATGCTGGCAGCCGCCAGCGCATACTTAAGTTTCATCGTCATTAGCCTCTCAAGTTGCCGGCCGCCGACCATTGCTGAGGCGGCGAACTGGCGGGTGTGAACGAATTGACAGCG
>JAHYJF010000097.1 GCA_019428955.1 Burkholderiaceae bacterium | reverse complement strand
CGATTATGTCCAGGAAAACGTCGCCGAGAACGTCGATGTCAAACGAGCTGTCTATACTGAGATGGAGGCGCTGGCCCGCCCGGATACGATCTTCGCCAGTTCGACCTCGGGACTGGTGCCGTCCAGTTTCTCCAACCACCTGAAACATCCCGAGCGCTGCGTGGTCGTGCATCCACTGAACCCGCCTTACCTAATTCCTGCTGTCGATGTTGTCCCATCACCCGCCACCTCGGCCGAAGTCATGGAGCGCGCGGTTGCGCTTATGCTGGCCTGTGGCCAGGCACCGATTCGGATGAAGCGCGAAGACCCGGGCTTTCTGACCATCCGCATTCAGGGAGCGATTTACCATGAGGCGTGGCGCCTAGTCGCCTCTGGTCTGGCCTCGGCCGAAGATGTTGATGTCGCAGTGCGCGATGGTCTGGCTTTGCGCTGGTCGTTCATGGGTCCGTTCGAGACCGCCGATCTGAACGCACCCGGCGGCATCCGCGATTTTGTCGCCCGCTATGGCGCGCTTTACCAAGAGCTGTATCCGATTGGTGGCCCTGTGATGTGGGATGGCGCGCTAATGGACGAAGTTGAAGCCGACCGCCGTGCCGCGCTTTCGATGGAAAATCACAAAGCCCGCCAGATGTGGCGCGATGGTCGTCTGATCGATCTGGCCGCCCACAAACGCGCCGCAGCCCGCAAGGATACAGAGGGCGGTGCAAAATGAAGATCACCGGCATTCACGCCGCCGAATGCAAACTGCCCCTGCCCAAGCCGATCCGGCTGGGCCCGGTCGAAATCTGGACCCGCGACTTTGTGGTGCTGCGGCTGGAAACCGATACCGGCCTTGTCGGTGATGCTTTGGCCTATCCGCGCGGCACGACGCTGTTTGAATCGGTCAAACGCATGGCCACGCTGGTGCTGGGAACCGACGTTGCCCTGCGCCGCGCCACGGTTGATGGGTTCATGCAGCGCTTTGTCAACGGCCGTCCGTCCTTCATCAAGGCCGCCAGCCTGTTTGATATCGCCCTGTGGGATCTGGCGGCGAAAGAGGTACAACAGCCGCTTTACACCATGATCGGCGGCTACCGGCATACTGTTCCGCTGATGGTGGTGGCCGGGTACTATTTGGACCAGCGCAGCATCGAAGACGTGTGCGACGAAGTCCGCCAAAGGGTGGACGAAGGCTTTGGCCGCATCAAGATCATGATTTCTGGCACCAATCCCGATTTCGACGAACGCATGGTGGCGGCGGCAAAAGAGGTGGCAGGCGACCGCCTGTGCGCGGATGCCCACTGGGCATTCCGCAACCTTCCCGAGGCCTACAAGACCTGCAAACGGCTGGAAAAATACGATCTGAACTTCATCGAAGATCCGTTCGGCCCGTTTCAGGGCGATCTGACCGGGCAATTGCAAGCCAAACTGGATACCCCTTTGGCATACGGCGAAGACTTGCCCGACGGCCAAACCATAGGCCGCGCCATTGCCCAAGTTCCAATCCTAAGACTGGACGCCACCACCTGCGGCGGAATTTCGGCGGCGATGGGCTTTGCGGAACAGGCGGGAAATTCAGGGAATTCGGTCCTGCCTCATGTATTCCTGCCCGTTCACGCGCAACTGGCAGGTGCCCTGCGCGCCATCGATGCAGTGGAATACATCCCGATCGAATGCGGGGCCTGCCCGATGTTCGATCTGCTGGATCAGCGTCCGCAGATCGACGGCGGCATCCTAGCCATTGACCAGCGCCCCGGCGCAGGGTTTTCGCTGCAATGGGATATGGTTCAACGGACCGCTGCGGACCGCTTCAGCCTAAGCTTGTAATAGGGTTCTGCCGGGCGAATGGTCGCCCGGCAGATTTCTGGCATCAAACGGCACAGTCGCCAACAGCGCGGGCCGCCTCGCTATCTTTGTGTACCAATCGGCAAGCTGCGGATGTCCAGCCCGCCAATCGCGCTCAGAATGCCTGAAGTCCAGATATCCAAGCGCGACACCTAAGGCCAGCTGACCCATGCAAACGGGCTGTGCCAGATCGCCCGCCCAGTCTTTTTCAAGGGCATCCAGCGCCCGCGCAACCTTTGCCCATTGCCCGGCGATCCAAGGCGAGGACCGCTGTCCTGCGGGGCGCAAACGGTTCTCATAGACGATCAAGAGCGCTGCTTCGAGAATGCCGTCTGCCAAAGCCTCGAGCGTCATGGTGCGCCAAAGCCGTGGACCTTCCGGATAGGCTTCGGGCCAAGCCAGACTGGCAAGATAGTGGCAAATCACCCTGCTGTCATGGATCGCCCGACCGCCTTCAAGCACCAGCGTAGGGATTTTGCCCAACGGGTTTTCCGCAATCGGCAAGCTGACCGGGTCAAGCGGCGATCCGGTTACCAAAAGCTGCTGGACCCGATCTTGCAACCCTGCCTCCCAGATCAACACCCTGACTTTGCGAACGAAAGGTGACGTGTTTGAGGCGTAAAGCTTCATAACGCGGCGTCTACTAGGATGGGTTCCACGTCGTCGCGTAATTCACGCCGACCGACGCCAAGCAGCTGTTGCTTCATCGCCTCGTCTGCTGCCAGAACGACAGAGTCGACTACCGCTTCGATATGGCCATTCACCATTACTGCAACCTGTGGTGCCACGCGCGTTGCCATTGCGAAATTCTGTTCAATCAGCAGCACGCTTAGGCCTTCCTCTTCGGCCAAACGCACCAAAAGTGCTGCCACTTGATCGACGATTACCGGGGCTAGCCCCTCGGTCGGCTCATCCATGATCAAGAGGCGCGGATCGCCGATCAACGCCCGAGCGATGGCCAGCATTTGCTTTTCACCGCCCGAAAGCGCGTCTCCTCCATTGCTGCGACGTTCCGCAAGGCGCGGAAATACTTCATAGGCGCGTTCACGTGTCCAGGCAGCACCCGGTCGGCATTGCGGCAGTCGCAAGTGTTCATCCACCGTTAGGCTGGGCCATGTCCGACGGCCCTGCGGCACATAACCGATGCCAAGGCGCTGAATCTCATAGGCAGGCAATGCCGCAATCGATTGGCCCGCAAAGGAAATATCACCCCGGCTGGGCCGCTTCATTCCCATGATCGTATCGCAAAGCGTAGTCTTTCCCATGCCGTTGCGCCCGATAACTGACAGAATGCCGCGCGTGAGAGTCAAATTCACCCCATGCAGCGCCTGCGCAGCCCCGTAATGCACATCCAACCCAGTGATTCTCAGGATCGGCTTTTCAGTGCCCGCCATGACCGTCCCCCAGATATAGCCGCTGCACTTCGGGGTCAGCCTCTATCTCGGAAGGGGTGCCTTCCTTGAAGATGCGCCCGTTGTGCATGAGCGAAACGTAATCCACCACGCGCAGCGCTACATCCAGATCATGCTCGATGATCACAAAAGGCAGCTCGCGCGGAAGCCCCTGCAGCAAGGTAACCAGATTGGTGCGCTCGCTGGGCGACAGGCCCGCCGCCGGTTCATCCAGCAAAATCAATCGTGGTTTGCCAGCCAAGGCAAAGCCGATTTCCAACTGCCGCTGCTCGCCATAGCTAAGCGTGCGCACCAGATCGCCCGCCCGTCCTTCCAAATGAACACGCTCTGCAATCTGCACAGCCTGTTGGCGATCATCATCCAGATGATGGGTCTTGATCATCGAGAAGCGTCCCGTGGACACCCCACGACAGGCCAGAAACAGGCTGTCCAATACGGTCAAATCCCAAAACAGCTTGGAAATCTGATAGGTGCGCCGCATCCCCAGACGCATGCGGCGATGCACCGGCATCGCGGTAAAGTCGGACCCGAAAAACTGGATCGATCCCGAGGTCGGCACCAGATCGCCGGTAATCGTGTTGAACAAGGTGGTCTTGCCCGCCCCGTTCGATCCCAGAACAGCCCGCCTTTCTTGCGGGCCGATCATCATATCAATGCCGGACAGGGCCGTCAGCGCCCCGAAGGTCCGGCCCACACCCCGAAGCTCCAGCGCCGGTGCGCTGGAGCGGTGGGTGTCTGCCGAAAGTGGCAGTGCGGCCATCGGCTGGCTCACTCGCAGGTCGGGTTGTCGCGGCCTGTCACACCCATTGCCATAAAGGCAGCCGGATCAATGCCAAGCGTCTGGTTCACCTGCGGCTGCACAAACAGGATCTCGTTCGACAAGGTGCCGTCGGCATTCTCGACCACTTGCGTCACGAAGTTGTCGGCAATGCCGTTGCGGTTCGCGTCAAGGCTGAGCTTGCCGGTCGGGGTGTCCAGTGTCAGGCTCGACAGTGCGGCGCGATATTTGGCACCGCCATCGGACAGGTCGCCGTCCACCGCGTCCAGACCGGTCAGGGCAGCCATGGTGTTGATGTAATAGCCTTGGGCGAACAGCGACGGCGACGGGAAGCCATCGGCGAAGGCGGCCTTGTAGTCGGCAACGAACGCCTGCCATTCCGGTGCCGGGTTGTTGTCGGCTATCGGACCTGCGGCGGGAATGCCGATCACGGTGTCGCGCAGGGTGCCTTGCACACCCAGAACCGACTGCTCAACGGTGAGCGAGCCACCCACCAGCGGTGCCGTGCCGCCCGATTGCTGGTATTGCGTCAGGAAGTTGACCGCGTCTGCGCCGCCAAGGGCCACATAGACCGCATCCACATCATCCGGAATTGCCGCGATGACCGAAGAGTAGTCCTTGTTGCCAATCGGAACCCAGGACTTCGAGACAACCTTACCGCCCTTGGTGCAGAACTCGGCCATCAGGCCGAAAACCTGAGTGTAGGGGTAAGAATAGTCCTCGGCCACCGTTGCCAGCGTGCGAACCTCTTTCGTGTCATAAAGATAGGTGCCCAAACCGGCCATCCACTGCGCGCCGTCGGTGGTAAAGCGGAAGACGTTCTCGACCGGGTCGCGCAGGGTGAAGTCTTGCGCGCCAGAAGTGCCGTTGATGAAGGTCACGTCGGGGTGCGATTTGGCGTAGTCTTTGACGGCCATACCCTCGTCGCCCGACAGCGGACCGATCACGACCTTCACGCCGTCTTTTTCCACCAGCTTGCGCACTGCCGCCAGGGCCGAATCCGGCGATGCGTCAGTAGAGCCGATAACCCATTCAATCGGGTGGCCATGGACGGCCCCGCCAAATTTCTTCACGGCCAGTTCAGCGCCGCGTTGTGCATCTTGGCCCAGCACAGTGAACGGTCCCTCCAGCGTAGCCAAAAGGCCGATCTTGATCGCCTCTTGTGCCATTGCGGGCGACAGTGCGGTTCCGGTCAGCAATGCGGCCAGTCCGATGATCTTCTTCATGTCAGGTCTCCTCCCTGGGTGTTGAAACAGTCTATTCTCGATAGAACCCGTCAGCCTTTGGCCGCCCGGGGGACGTAAATGCGCCGCCACAGCCCAACCAACCCATCGGGCGAGGCAAAAACGATCAGCAAAAACACGATGGCGATCAGCGAGTTGAACCGCTCGGCCCCAACCAGATCGATGGCAAAGGTTTTCAGCAGCACAAAGGCCACGGCACCGATGAACGGGCCAATCGGGTGGCGAATGCCACCAATCATGGTGATGACCAGAATGTCGATGGCGGTATCGACACCTATGGAACCGGGTGAAATCCGGCCGTTGAACCAGACCAGCAATACCCCCGCGATGCCGGAAAACAGTCCGACAAAGGCGTTCAGCGCGAACTTGTGGGCGACCACGTTGAACCCCACCGCCCGCGCCCGCGCCTCGTTGTCGCGGATGGCCTGCATTGCGAGCCCAAACGGCGTATCCGCGATATAGGTGGCGATGCCATACGCGGCAGCGGCCAAAGCCAAAACCAGATAGTAGAACCTAACTGGGCCTTCAGTTGTCGCCAGGAACTCTGGCGCGCGGATGCCCGCATAACCGGAAAAGCCATTGAACAGGCTGTAGTTCTGCATCGCAAAGTAGAAGAACGCCGCGGCAATCGCCAAGGTAATCATGATGGTATAGACGCCCCGCGTCCGCGCCGCCGCTGCCCCCACGATGGTGGAAAACGCCACCGCAACAATCAGAGCCGCAGGCACGTTGACCCAGTCCGGCAGGCCATAGCCATGCACGCCAGTGCTATTCTCACCAAGAATGGCGACGGTATAGGCAGCAAGTCCGGCAACCGTGATTTGTGCCAGGCTTATGATGCCACCGTAACCCGCCAGCATCATCGTGGCCAAAGCGATCAGGCCAAGGATCATTGCGTAGGACCCCAACTCACTCAGCACAAAGCTGCCGACCACCGCAGGCATGGCAATCAAGGCAAACGCCGCTGCCACATGCACCTGAACATTGCGATTTGAGGTCATTTGCGCACCTTCCCCATGATACCTTCGGGACGGATCATCAGAGTGATCACCATGATCAGGAATGTGCAGACCGCCGAGTAAGAGGGGAAGTAAACCAGCCCCAACTGCCCGGTGACACCCACCAGAACAGCACCTATCGCCGCCCCACCGATGGATCCCATGCCGCCCACGATCACCACGACCAAAGAGGCCAGCAGGTAGCGAATATCCTCGCCCGGCGAGACCGACAGCGCCGTACCGCCAATTAAACCGGCAAACCCCGCAAGCCCGGCACCAAGGCCAAAGATCGCCACGAACACCCGGTCCACATTGACGCCAGAGGCCGCCAACATGCCGCGATCATCTACGCCAGCACGTACCATCAGCCCAATGCGCGACCGGGTTAGCATCAGATAAAGAGCCGCACCCACAACCAAAGCTGTCGCCAAAACGAACAACCGATAAATTGGATAGCTGAGGTAAACCACGGTCCCATTCGATTTTACTGCCGAGATGATCGGCAGCTTGGCCGAGCCGCCAAGCAGTTCCGGCATCGGGATTTGAAACGTCTCCCCACCCCAAATCGCCATCATGATATCAGCGAACAGAATGGTCAGACCGATTGAGACCAGGGTTTGCCGCAGCTCATCCTTCTCGATGCGACGAAAGACCAGCACCTGTAACAAGACGCCAGCCGCAGCAATCGACAGGAAAGCGGCGGCGGCACCCAACAACCAGCTGCCGCTGCGCGAAACCACTTCATACCCGATATAGGCGCCCAGCAGATAAAGCGTGCCATGCGCCATATTGACGATGCGCATCAGTCCGAAAATCAGTGTAAACCCGGCAGCAACGATGAAATACAGCCCTGCAACGGTGATGCCGTTCAGCAAAGCGCTGAAGAACGCCTTGCGCGAAATCAGCAAAGTTTCCAGCCATTCCGGCCATGTGATCGCGGCCAGCAGCACGACGATGGAAACAGCCATCACGCCCACCGCCGACCATAGTCTGGTCGTCTTGGTCAAGCCTCGCCCTCCCCGCCGAAACCCTCGTTTCGGTGACTAAGCCTGCATCGTTGATTCATGTCAACGATAATCGATAATCGAGTAATGATTATTTTGATGAGCCTTGCGCAGTGCGATGTGATGAGACTTTAAAGGCGAGCAAGGCCAGCACCGCTTCGCGGGCTGGCCTTAGGAATTGTTGTAGCCTGTATGTGGTGGCGTTATTCGGCTGCGGCCCTGTGCAGAGCCGACCACACGCGTTCCGGGGTCAGCGGCAGGTCCCGGACCACGACGCCTGTGGCTTCGGTCAAGGCCGCCGCAAGGGCCGGTGCCGTGCAGAGGATCGCCCCCTCGCTGACGCCCTTGGCCCCATAAGGACCGGGCCCGTCTTGATTTTCCACAATCTGCGTAACCAGTGACAATGGCATATCCTTGGTGGTCGGGATGCGATAATCCAGCGCGCCAAGGTTTCGGATTGCGCCTTTATCGTTCATGATCAGGTGCTCCATCATACTGTGGCCTAGCCCCATGATCGCAGCGCCTTCGTCCTGCATTTCCACCTGCAACGGGTTCAGCGCCTTGCCGACATCGCCAACGGTAACATGCTTGTGGATCAGGATCTCGCCGGTGCCGCGATCGACTGACACTTCAAAAGCGCTGCAATTGAACTCGAAAAACGCCGGTGTGCCGCCCAAGGGATGGATCTTGTCGGTCGGCTTGCGCATACGGCCATTGCCGATCAGCTCGCCATTCCATTTGCCCAAACCCTTCTGAACAAATTCAAAAACCGTTTCGGCACCATCGGGCAGATGCACCATGCCATCTGCAACCCGCACCTGATCCGCGCTTATCCCAAGCAGATCGGTGGCCAGTTCGACCACCTGTTCACAAATATCCGCGCAGGCCCGCATGATCGCTGTGCCCATGAACACCGTAGATCGGCTCGCCGAGGTTTGCAGATCAAACGGCACTACCGAAGTGTCCCCCATCACAACAGAAATCCGGTCCAGCGGTGCGCCAAAAGCATCAGCAACCAACTGGGCAAAGATCGTCCGTGCGCCCTGCCCCATATCGGATGTGCCTGCATATAGGATGACACTGCCATCAGCCAACAGCCGCACGGTTGAATTTGACAGCCCTGTCGTGGCGCCTGACTTGATCGCCACCGCAATCCCGCGGCCGCGACCTTCAGGCAACGCAGTGTCCCAGCCAATCGCGTCAGCCGCTTGCCGCACCGACTCCGGCCAATCGCCGTCCGCCGGGAAATCGCCCTTCACCACCTCGTCACCGCGATGGGCTAGGTTCTTCAGTCGGATTTGTAAGCCATCGAAGCCCAACTGGCGCGCCGCAGCATCCATCTGGGATTCGATTGCCCAGGCGATTTGCGGTGTCCCGAACCCCCTGAATGCGCAGCTGGGCGTCGTGTGCGACATCACCGCCTGCGCATGAATGCGGGCGTTCGGCACCCGGTAAGGACCGCAGCCCAGATAGTTGCCTTTGGTCATCACCCTCTCGGCAATATCGACATAGGCGCCGATCAGATAACTCGACTGGATGTCCTGAAACAGAATGGTCCCGTCCAATGCAAAACCTGACCGCACAGACACCTTAGCGCCCGCCCGGCGCATAGCTTGAAAGGTTTCCTCCAGCGTCATTACCAACCGGCAGGGCCTCCCAGTCTGCATCGAGACATAGGCGCACAGCGGTTCAAGCTTGGGGTTTTGCTTTCCGCCAAAACCGCCTCCCGGATCAGGCGCGATCACATGCACCTGAGTCAGCGGCAATTCAAACAGATCCGCCATGATCTTTTGCAACAGGAAAGGGTGTTGTACCGGGCTCCAGACCTTCATCCAGTCTTTTCTGGCGTCCACGATCATTCCGATTGGCTCGATCGCAAAGTGCGTCACCATCGGGAAGGTATAGGTATTCTCGACCACCACATCCGCTACGCAACCTGCAACATCGCCCCAGCCGTAATTTCGGTCTTGCATCACATTGGTGCCAATAAGATGCGGCGCTTGACGAAGATCGATCGACGGCACCAGCGGCGCGCCTTCAGCCAACGCGGCGTCGATAGACACCGCATGCGGCAGCGGCGTGAACTGCACCTTGACCAAGGACGCGGCCAGTTCGGCCAGTTCCAGCGTCTCTGCTGCCACGACCGCGACTGGCTCGCCGTGGTATTTGGTTTCGCCCACCGCCAGAATCGGTCGGTCCTTGTACACCGGCCCAAAGCGCGGCACTGGCTGCGGCAGATCGGCGGCTGAGATCACGGCAACCACCCCTGGCAGCGCCCTCGCCGCAGTGGCGTCAATCGCATCGATCCGGGCGCGTGCCACATCCAGTGTCACCAGCTTCAGATGCAGCACATTCGCGACTTCCAGATCGGCAAGGAAGGCCTGCGCGCCCGTCAAACGCTCAGCGCCACCCGACCGCACCACGTCGGTTCCGACAGTCTTGCCTGTCGCGCTATGGCAATGGCCCTGCACGGGGCGCTCGCCTGCCAGCTTTCTGGAGGCTGATTTCATCGCTGCGAACATGCGATTGTAACCACCACAGCGGCACAGGTTGCCGGAAAGTCCCTCACGTACCACACTTTCATCCGGCGCAGGATTTTCATCCAGAACCGCCTGCGCCGACATCACCATGCCGGGGATGCAGAACCCGCATTGCACCGCGCCGCATTCCAGAAACGACTCTTGAAGTGGGCTGAGGTCACCTGCAGGAGCAAGGCCTTCGACCGTGCGGACCTGGGCACCGTCGGCCTCTACCGCAAGAAAGAGACATGAGTTCACTGTCTCCCCATCCACCGAGACAGTGCATGCGCCGCATTCGCCTACGCCGCAACACTCTTTCGCTCCCTTCAGTTTCAGGTCATCGCGCAGGAAATCCAGCAAGGTTACATTCGGGGCAATGTTGGCACTGTGACGCTGCCCATTCACCACAACTTCAATGTTCAGCATCTCAGACATTTTGACCCCATTCCTGCAATCTGTCTTGCGCGTGGGCCAAGGTCCGTTCGGCCAGAACCTTCAGCATCGCCCGGCGATAGTCGGCGCTGGCGCGTACATCACTGATCGGGGCGGCCTGCCCCACAAGCCCATCCAGCCCCGCCATACGTTCCGCAGCCGCGGCGTCGATGTTTGAAAAGGCACCGTCCGCGTCCTCAAGCAACAAGGGGCGCGGCGACACTGCTCCAAGTGCCAGAACCGCCCTGCCCGATGGTCCAATACCGCAGCACAGATTAACTGTCGCAAGATCAACCCCCCGGCGGCGCGTGACGCGATCAAAGGCAGCACCATAGGCGGTTTTGGGGATCGGCAGCTTAACCGCCACAACCAACTCGCCTCGCTGCAAGTCGATCTTGCGGTTGCCTTGGATGAAATCGACCACTGCCACTTCGCGCTCCCCACCCTTGCCGTAGACGATGACTGAGGCACCATAAACACATAGCACTGGCACCGTGTCGGCAGCAGGTGAGGCGTTACAAATATTACCAATCAACGTGGCTCGGTTGCGGATTTGGGGCGAGCCCACCACATCGGCCGCCTCGACCAGCGCAGGAAAATGGTGTTGAACCAATGCATTGCGAACCAACTTTGCCATGGTCGTTTTCGCTGAAATGCGCAGGCTGCCATCGGTGATCTCGATGCCTGCCGCAATATCGTTGATCCGCTTCAGATCAATCACCACCTTCGGAGCGATCAAATGATGGCGCAGGCCGACGGTCAGATCGGTGCCCCCCGCGAGCAAACGTGCATCGGTTCCATGACGCTCGAGCAGGGCTGCGGCCTCGCTGAGGAGCTATGCCTGATTTTGGGTGACGGCACCTGATCAAGCGGCGCTGGTTTTGGCGGGATCGGTATTGGCGACCCCGTCGGTGAATTTGACGCCTTCGATGACGCGTGGCAACTGATTTGCACCGTTGAGGCGGCGCCATGTCT
>JAHYJF010000493.1 GCA_019428955.1 Burkholderiaceae bacterium | reverse complement strand
CTGAGGTCTGCGCTCCGCGCAACGCCAGCATCGCGAGCAGTGGCACCGCCAGCGCCGGCACGTCGAGCACCCGCTTGATGTTCTGTTCGTAGCGCATGACCCGCCCGCCGCTCGACTCGATGACGAGCGCGAGGCGGCGCAGCTTGTCGAGCGCCGCCTGCAGTTCGGCTTCGCTCGCGCTGATGACCGGGTTGCGGCTGGTCTTCTGGTTGCAGCCCGTGGCCAGCGCGTTCGAGGTCAGCGGATAGCTGTCGGGTACCGTCCGTTCCTTCTCGACGAGCACGCCCAGGATGCGTGATTCGAGCAGCGAAAGCGGCGGCAGTGGCGTTGCGGACATGGTCGATCCAGATGATTGGGACCCAATCAGTGTAGCGGCACTTTGGTCGCCGGTCAGTGGTCGCGCGCCGCGCCCGCCGGGCAACTCTACCGACTTGGCGCGTCACCGCCGTCAGCCCCGGAGCTCGCGATTGCCACCGGCGCGAACAATGCGCGCCGGTAGCCGATCGCCTCGGCGACGTGGGCTGAGCAGATGAGCTCGTCGCCGGCGAGATCAGCGATCGTGCGTGCGAGTTTGCGCACCCGATGGGCGCTGCGACTGGACCAGTGCAGGCGCGTGGCAGCGCGCTCGAGCAAGGTAGCGGCCTCAGGGGCCAGCCGACAGTGGCGGTCCAGCTCGGCGGCGCCGAGCTCTGCATTCGGCTTGCCCTGGCGCGCGAGTTGCAGCCGGTGGGCAGCGCCGACGCGTAGCGCGATGACGGCGCTGGACTCGCCATCGACCGCAGTGCCGAGCGTGCGGTGTGACACCGGCAGAAGCTGGATTTGCAGGTCGATGCGCTCGAGCAGTGGTCCGGAGATGCGCCGCTGGTAGCGCAGGATCTGGTCCGGAGTGCAGCGGCAGCGTGATGCCCCGAGGTGTCCGCAGGGACACGGATTCATGGCGGCGATCAGTTGGAAGCGCGCCGGGAATTCGATTCTCTGCAAGGCTCGCGCGATCGCAATCTGACCGGTCTCCAGCGGTTCGCGCAAACCTTCGAGGGCGGCGCGATTGAACTCGGGCAATTCGTCGAGGAACAGTACGCCGTGGTGCGCGAGGCTGGCCTCCCCGGGCCGGGGATGCGCGCCGCCACCGACCAACGCAGCCGCCGAGGCGCTGTGATGCGGGGCGCGAAACGGGCGCGTGCCCCAGGCGCGCGGATCGAAGCAGCCGCGCAGGCCGGCGATCGCCGCGGTCTCGAGCGCTGTCTCCTCGTCGAGCGGCGGCAGGATCGATGGCAGGCGGCTGGCCAGCATCGACTTGCCGGCGCCCGGTGGGCCGACCATCAGCAGGCTATGGCTGCCGGAGGCGGCGATCTCGAGCGCTCGCTTGGCCGCGCCGTGACCCCGGACGTCGGCAAAATCCTCGTCGCTTCCGGCGCGTACCAGTTCCCCGGCGGGGCGTTCGAGAGCGACCCGCGGGAGCACATCCTCGCCAGCGAGGTGAGCACATACTTGCGCTACGTCGGTGGCGCCGTGGATTGCCAGGTCGCCGACCAGAGCGGCTTCAGCGGCATTGCCCGCCGGTACGATCAGGGCCGGGGAGCGCGCATCGCC
>JAHYJF010000492.1 GCA_019428955.1 Burkholderiaceae bacterium | reverse complement strand
CTCTCGCCGCGCAGGATCAGGCCTTCGAAGGCGTCGTAAAGCGTACCGGTGAAGAAATCCTGTGTCTCCTGCAGCGCCTGCATCTGTTCCTGCTCGCGCAGGCGCGTGGCGATCAGTTCCTCGACCAGTTGGCGTTCGGTGTCGGTTGCCGCCGCCATCGCTTCGCGGTGCTTCAGCATCTCGCGCTGCACCGGGTCGGTTTCGCGCAAGAGCGCCAATTCCTGCATCTGCGCGTCGATCAGATCGGCAAGTGCCGAGCGCTGCTTTTCTGTCCCGCCCGCTGCGGAGCGCTGGCTGCGCTGCCATTCGGCATAGGCCTGGTCGAGCCGGACAACCTCTTCGGCGGCGGAGACCGCCTCCTGGCGCAGCATTGCGATCGCCATCCCCTCGGGCGAGGAGGGGCTTGCCCCGTTCGTGGCCGCGTTGAACCGCAACGCCGCCAGCTCACCGGCGAGCTTCACCGGGTCATCCTTGAACTCGAACTTGAGCTGCGCCTCACGCAGCGCCGTCTGGCCCTGCGAGGCCAGTGATTGCGCAGCACCAAGGGCCGCGAGCAACTCGTCGGCCAGGCGGCGCGCTTCATCGGCAGCCCGCGAAATACCACCGGCGACGTCGGTTGCAGCGATGTCGCCGGTGGCCGCCGCAGCTGCGCGCAAGGCACGCTCGGCTTCACGCGTCTGCTCGTAGAAGGCGGCCTGCTCTGTGGTCATATTCTGGACGCCACCAGTGGCGTTGACGATCAGGCCCTGCAACTGGTCGATCCAGAACAGTTGATCCTTGAGCGAGGTGCTTTCGCCGAGCATCTCGAGCGCGGTAGTCATGCCCTCGACCGCATCCCAGGCGGGCGTTATCGCCCCGAGTGCATCGGCGCCGAAGAGATTGGAAAGGCGCGCGGCGGCGCTGCGGAACCCGCCCGACATTGACTCTGACAGTGCTTTCGAGGCCTCTGCGGCATCGAGCAACACCTCGCGGATGCGCAACTCCTGGAAGGCGCGCTCCATTTCGAGGATTTCGGGTGTCAGCGCCCCGAAGTCGGCGCGCATGTCGTCGAGCGTCCGGCGCGTACCATCGCGCAGCGCCTTGATGCTCTTGTCGAGATCGCCGAGCACATCGTCGAGCCCGCGCGCCTCGTCACCCGCTGCCGTGAGCCACTGCACCAGCGACGCGCCAAGGGCAATGGTGCCGAGAGTCATGAGACTGATGGGGCTCAGCATGCCAAAGAACGCCGACTTGAGCGCCGTAGCGGCTCCCGCGGCACCCATCGGGCCGATCACCTGACTGATCTGCGTGCCCTGCTGGACGGCAAGCTGCAGCGGGTTTTGCCCCGCCATCATCATCATGCCGATGTCGTTGAACTGGGCGGTCAGGTTGCCCACCTGGCCAGCGGCAACGTTATGTGCCGCGCCAACCCGTACCACGGTCTGCAGATTTGCCGCACCAGCCCGATCGACACCCTCGACAGCAGCCTTGGTCTCGGCGAGCGCCGCTTGCGTGGCATCAAGCCCGGCGACCGCCGCTTTCGGGTCGAGCGTGATCTTGCCGGAAAGAACGAAGGCCTGGCTCATTGCTGCGCCTCGTTCATCGCGGCGATCGCGCCGTGCTCAATACTCTGCAGATCGGCCCAGAGCGCGGGGGTGACGGC
>JAHYJF010000096.1 GCA_019428955.1 Burkholderiaceae bacterium | reverse complement strand
GGCGGGGCGACGAAGTCGACCACTTGCTCGCGCCGATCGAGTTGCGGAACATGCTGCGCCAGCCACTGGGCGACGATCGGCAGCAACCGCGATGGCCGCAACTCGCCGAGTCCCGAGATCAGCGGCGCGCCCAGGGCGTCGGTCTTGCCGATCACTGAGGGGCGATCGCCTGCGGCTGCGGGACGATCGCCTGCGCTGCCGGCGCCGCGGTTGTAGAGATGCTCCTTGATCTGGCCCTCGACGACCGGACCCTTCTCCTCGACCACCAGGACCTCGCGCAAGCCGCTGACGAACTCATCGATGCGCCCCATTTCCAGCGGGAACGAAAGCCCGACCTTGTAGATCCGCACCCCCGCCGCATCGAGCTCGGCGATGCTGATCCCGAGCCGGCGAAAGACCTCCATCAGATCGAGGTGGGCCTTGCCGCAGGTGACGATGCCGACATTTGCCTGCGGGCTCGCGCAGATGCTGCGGTCGATGCTGCGTCGGGCCGCGAAGTAGCGCGCGGCGTCGAGCTTGGCGGCGAGCCGGACCTCGATTGCGAGGCTCGGCAGGTCGGGCCAACGCATGTGCAGTCCGCCGGCGGGCGACTGGTAATCGAGCGGGGCGCTCCAGTCGCCCTCGAGTTCGTCGAGATCGACCGTGCTGCCCGACTCGACGGTCTCGCTGATGGCCTTGAGCGCCACCCAGGCGCCCGAGAAGCGCGACAGCGCCCAGCCGTAGCGGCCGAACGAGAGCATCTCCGCAACATTGGCCGGGTTGACGATCGGCAGCCCCCAGGCCATCAGGCTGAACTCGCTCTGCGCCGACATCGAGGAAGACACGCAGCCGTGGTCGTCGCCGATCACAGCGATGACGCCGCCGTTAGCCGAACTGCCATAGGCGTTGCCGTGACGCAGTGCGTCGCCGGCCCGATCGACCCCCGGCCCCTTGCCATACCAGAGCCCGAACACCGCATCGACCTCGCGCCTGGGATCGGCCTCGACACGCTGGGTTCCAAGCACCGCGGTAGCCGCGAGTTCCTCGTTGATCGCGGGCAGGAATTCAATCCGCTGAGCCTTCAGCCGCGCGGCGACGCTCCAGAGTTGCTGGTCGACGCCGCCCAGCGGCGAACCGCGATAGCCGCTGGCAAAACCGGCAGTCTTCAGCCCGCGCGCGGCGTCGCTGCGCGCCTGGTCGAGGAGCAGCCGCGCGATTGCCTGGGTGCCGGTGAGGTAGATCTGCCCGGAGGTCGCGTCGAGTTCATCGCCGAGCAGGTAGTCGCCATTAGGCAATCCGGCAGCGCGCGCGCCGAGCACCTGCATGTCCATTTCACTGTCTCCAGACGGATCGCGATCGGGTGCAACCACGATGTATTTTTAAGACAGCATATTCCTGATTTAGGCGATAATCTTTCTTTTTACAGCCACTTCGGCCTTTCTTGGAGGTATATCTTTCTCTTAGGATCATTTTCGGAGTCATTTATGCTCGATATCCACTCCCGCCGCATTCTGGCCCTGCTCCAGACCAATTCGCGCCGCCCGATCCAGGAGATTTCCGACCTTGTGGGCCTGTCACCCACGCCGTGCTGGCGCCGGATTCGCGACATGGAGGCGAGCGGAGTTATCAGGGGTTACGCGGCGCTGCTCGACCGCAGCGAGCTCGGGCTCGACGCCTGCGTGCTGGCCCACGTCCAGCTCGCGCGCCACGAGGAGGCCGCGGTGGAACGCTTCGAGGCAGCGATGGCGGCGCGTCCTGAAGTGACCCAGATCTACAGCACGACCGGCGAGGCCGACTACATTCTCAAGGTAGTGGTGACCGACATTCAGGCCTACGAGGCCTTCCTCAAGCAGCACCTGTTCCGCCTGCCGGCGGTGGTGAACGTGCGCAGTTCAGTGGTGCTGCGCGAACTCAAGAACGATACCGCCCTGCCGCTCGACGCGATGCCGTGAGCCCCGCTCGGAGCCGAGCCTGCCCGGGGAATCAGGCGAGCGCCGCTATCCGCTGCGCGTCGCGCTCGCTCCTGGCGACCCGGTCGAGCAGCCGTTGCCAGTTGTCGTCGATCTCGGCCTGCAGGGCCGCGATGCTCTCGGCCGGGAGCCCGCGGTAGCGGCGCTGCAGCGCCAGATACTCGCTCACCGGGCGGGTGCGCTGGGCGTGGTTGAGGGTGTAGCGCCGGCCGTCCTCGACTTCGTAGAGCGGAAAGGCGGCCGACTCCACGGCGAAGCGCGATGCCGCCATCCCGCCGTCCTCGGCCAGCCCCCAGCCGTCGAGGCAAGGCACCAGCAGCGTAATGATCCTGGTACCGCGCATCGTCATGGCCTTCTCGACCTTGCGGATCAGGTCGGGCAGGAAACCGACGCTCGCCGTGGCCACGTAGGGCACTTCGTGCGCCGCCATGATCTCGGTGAGATTCTTCTTGCGGGTGATCTTGCCGGCCGGGGTCGAACCGGTGCGCGCGAAGTGCGGTGTCGATGACGATTTCTGCGCCCCGGTGTTCATGTAGCCTTCGTTGTCGAGGCAGATGTAGATGAAATCCTCGTTGCGCTCGGCAGCTGATGACAGGCACTGGAAGCCGATGTCGTAAGTGCCGCCGTCGCCGGCCAGCACCAGCACCTGGGTGTCGTGCTTGCCCTGCGCGTCGAGCGCCCGGCGCAGTCCCGATGCCGAGGCGGCGCTCGCTTCCAGGGTCGGCTGGTAGACCGGGATCTTCAGCGAACTGAAGGGCTGCGGACCGGCGATGATCGCCATGCACGACGGCGGGATCACCGCGACCGTATTGGGTCCCAGGGTCGCCAGCACATGGCGCACGGAGAGCGCCTCAACGCAGCCGGGGCACGCCGCGTGTCCCGAGCACAGCATCGGATCCTGCCTGATTTCCAGTGGTTGCATCGTTCCTACCTCACCCAAACCGAATCGGGACTGGTGGTGCGCTCGTCGAGCGAGTTCACGAATTCGACGATCTTGGCCGGCGACACGTTGACCCCGCCGACTCCGGCGAGATAACCGTCGACGCGCGGCGCGTCGGGCATGCCATAGAGGGCCGCCTTCAGTTCCTGGTGCAGCACCCCGCCGTGGCCCGGCGAATAGTTGCGATCCAGCACCAGCACCCGGGCCACGCCGCCGAGCGCGGCGCGCAGCGCCTCGACCGGGAAGGGGCGAAACAGCCGCACCTTGGCCAGTCCCACTGCCACGCCGGCGTCACGCAACTCGTCGACCGCCACGCGCGCGGTGCCGCACATGCTGCCAAGCGCGACGATCACCGTTTCGGCGCCCTCGCAGCGATAGCGCTCGACCAGCCCGTAGCCGCGCCCGAAGCGTTGGTTCCAGTCGCGATCCGCGGCGGCGGCGACCTCCGGAACCTGGCGCATGCCCTCGTCGATCTGCTGGCGGTGGTTCCAGTACATCTCCTGCGTGACCACGTTGCCCCACGACTCCACGTTGACCGGATCGATGCGGTGCTTGGGGGCAAACGGCGGCAGGAACGCGTCGACCTCTTCCTGCGCCGGCACCACCACCGGCTCGAGCGAGTGCGAGATGTAGAACGCGTCGAGATTGACCATGGTCGGCAGGCTGACCGCCTCGGCCACCCGAAACGCCTGGATCACGGTGTCGAGCGCTTCCTGGGCGGTCTCGACGTAGTACTGGATCCAGCCGGTATCGCGCTGCGACAGGCTGTCGGTCTGGTCGGGCCAGAATGCCCAGGGCGAAGCCACCGTGCGGTTGACGTTGGCCATCACGATCGGCGCGCGGGCGCCGCTGGCGTAGTGCAGCAACTCGTGCATCAGCAGCAGGCCCTGCGAGGCGGTCGCGGTGAATACCCGGACCCCGGCGAGCGAGGCGGGGATGCACGCCGCCATCACCGAGTGCTCGGACTCGGGCGTGATGATCTCGGCGTCGAATTCGCCCGCCGCCTGGAAATCGGTCAGCTTCTCGAGAATCGGGGTCTGGGGCGTGATCGGATAGCCCGGCGCCACCTTGGGGCGCGCCAGGCGCGCAGCCCACGCCACGGCGTGGTTGCCGGTCAACAGCATTGCCTGGCCACCATGGCTCATCGCGCGTCCTCCACCATTTTCATCGACCCGGTCGGGCACTCGCCCACGCACACTCCGCAGCCCTTGCAGAAATCGGTCAGGACCTCGTAGCCGCCGCGCTCGGGCAGGCGGCGAATTGCCAGGTCCGGGCAGTAGTGGAAGCAGTTGTCGCAATAGACGCAGGTGCCGCACGAGAAACAGCGTTCGGTTTCAGCCAGCGCCTGGTCGAGATCGAAGCCGATCTGGACCTCGGCATCACTGCGCAGCCGCTCCTCGACCCCCAGCCGCTGCTCAGCAGCGCGCTCCTGCTGCGGGTAATAGAAGGTACTGATCTGCTTGAGCCCGACCACCGCTTCGCCAGCCTCTGCCACCTCG
The DNA here is from genome assembly GCA_019428955.1 of Burkholderiaceae bacterium. Classification (GTDB taxonomy): domain Bacteria; phylum Pseudomonadota; class Gammaproteobacteria; order Burkholderiales; family Burkholderiaceae_E; genus JAGXFR01. The sequence goes on along the minus strand of JAHYJF010000096.1, from coordinate 6,913 downwards.
GCTGCCACCTGGCCGGAGCCCGCCGCTGCTGCGATATCGCGCACGGTTTCGGGATCAGCGGCGCGCAACACCCGGTCGATCTCCTTGGCGGCGCGCTTGCCCATGCCGATCGCTTCGGTGACGAAACGCGCCATGCTCGCGACGTCGCCGCCGGCGTAGACGCCCTCGGCGCTGGTCGCCTGGGTCGCGTCGACCTTGACCAGCCGGCCATTGGCGTCAAGCTCGTCCTTGAGCGGCGCCAGGTCCGGGTCCTGTCCGATCGACGGGATCACGCCGTCGGCGCGCAACGTGAACTCGCTGCCGGGGACCGGCTCGACGGTGAATTCGCCGCGCACCGCACCGGGCCGGAAATCGACCCGCACGCAACTCAACGAGACTGCATCGCCGTCCTCGGCCGCAGCGGTGATCATCGCCCCGGAGCACAACTCGATGCCTTCCTCGAGCGCTTCAGCCACTTCTTCATGCTGGGCCGGCATCTGTTCGGCAGTCTCGAGACTCATCAGCGTGACGTCGTGGCCTGCGCGGCGCGCGCTGCGCGCAGCATCGATCGCCGCGCTGCCGCCGCCGATCACGATCAGCTTCTTGCCCAGCCGCGGCGGCGCCCCGGCGTTGCTGGCGGCCAGGTAGACCGCACCGTCCATTACCCAGGGCCGGGAATAATCGAGCTGCGGCAGGCGCTTTTGTTGCCGCGCGCCCATCGCGAGGTAAACGATGTCGAACTGCGCGCGCAGTTCGGCCAGCGATTCAGTGCTGCCGAGCGCGCTTCCCAGCCGCGCCTCGATTCCCAGGGCGAGAACTCGCGCGATTTCGGCATCGAGCACCGGCCGGGCCAGGCGGTAGGCCGGGATGCCGTGGCGCATCAGGCCACCGAGTTCACCGGAGGCCTCGAAGATCGTCACCGCGTAGCCGCGGCGGCGCAGGTGGTAGGCGACCGACAGCCCGGATGGTCCACCGCCGACCACCGCGATAGTCTCGGGATGAGAAATCGGGATCTGCGCGTAGCCCCAGCCGTGCTCGATGGCCAGGTCACCGACGTGACGCTCGAGCCGGCAGATCGCCAGCGACTCGTCAAAACCGGCGCGATTGCACGCTGCCTCGCAGGGGTGATGGCAAATTCGACCGGCGACGGCCGGGAACGGGTTGTTGCTCGTGAGGATTTCCCACGCGCCGCGGAAGTCGCGCGAACGCGCCTTGCCGATCCACTCGGCAATATTGCCGTCGACCGGGCAAGCCGCGTGGCAGGGCGACGGTGCCTTGATGTACTGCGGCAGCAACGTTCGCCAGGTGCCGGTCTTAAAGACCTCGGTGCTGCCCGTGGTCCAGGTGCTCGGTGGCAGATCCTTCGCGTTCATGCCGCCACCTGCTGCAGTTGCGAACCAACGATGTTCCAGCCAGCGGTGCAGGCTGCAACGTTCTCATCGTGCTTCTTGGGCGACTCGCGCTCGAGCACGCCGGTGATCACCGCGAGCGGCGGGGCCTCGATGGCGCGAGCAAACGCGCCCAACAGGGCGGAATTGACGATCCGTCCGAGGCCATGTTCGCGCGCGATCGCCAGTCCGTCGACCGGCAGTACGCGGTAGCCGGGCAGTTGCTGCTGGTACTGCTCCGGGCTGCGATTCGAATTGACCACGATCAGTGTTTGCGAGTCCGCGCAGCCGAGCAGCTTGCCTTCCAGCAGGCTGGCGTCGAAGCACAGGATGGCGTCGGCGTTCTCGATGTCGCAGCGCAGGCGCACCGGACGGTCATCGACCCGGATATAGGAACTTACCGGAGTGCCGCGCCGCGCCCCACCGTAGCTGGCAAACGATTGGACCTGACGGCCCTGGGCGAAGAAGGCCATCGCCAGCAGGTTGCCAGCCGTCTGCGCACCCTGACCTCCGCGGCCCTGGATAATGATCTCTAGCAAGGTTGCCATCTCCTCAATGGTCCGCGGCTGCCGATTCTGGCGGCGCAGCCCGAGTTCTTATCCGCAAACTATAACCCCAGCCGCGCCAGCGGCCCCTAATACCCAACTTCACCCGCATCGGTGTTCGCCCGCATCGCTGCGTCCACACGCTGACGCGAGCCAACAATCCCGCCGGGCCGGCGCGAACCGACCCGCCAGCACTCGCCCGGCTCAACGGTGGCATTGGCGCTCGGGGAAATAGCGGTTGCAGAAATAGCATTGCCCCCGCGGCAGCCAGCCGGGCAGCTGGTAGAAGTGCTGGCGCACCTGGTCGAGAACGGCGTCGCGGTAAGCCTCGTAGCGCAGGCCATGGCCCTCGACCAGGTCGAAACGCGCCCCGCGCAAGGTCACCGAGCGGTAGGTGACGCGGTCGAAATAGGGCTCGTATTCGCCGGGCTTGAAGTTGTCCTTGCGCACGATCACGATATCGCGCCCGGCGAGCGCCCGAAAGTCGGTGAGGATGTCGTCGTGGCGGGCATGGCTCGAACCCGGGCCGAATACGATGAACCGCCGGCCCGCCGAATATGACATCGTCACCGCGGCCGAGTAACCGTTGGACGCAAGAGTGACTTCCGGACCGTAACCGGCCAGCGCCTGCGCCAGTTCCGGACCGTGCACCGTCATCACCAGGCTCGGGTAGCTCTTCCAGGAGCGAAAGGTCTCGGTCGGCAGCGCCAGCAAAGTGGCGATCAGCAGGTAGTGGGCCAAGGCGAACCAGCCCAGGAAACGCAGTGCTCCCGTCATGCGCTGGTCGCAGCCGGCGCGGCGCAGCGCGAACCACAGCACTGCCGGCACCACGAAACTCGCCAGCCAATGTAGCCCGATGGTCTTGCCCAGCGTCAGCACCGCAAAGAGCGCGAACGGGATCCCGAAGAGCCACACCAGCACGCCACGCTCAGCCCCGTCCGGGGCCACCACGGCTCCCGAGCGCCGGGCACTGAACCAGGCACGGGCGGCACGCGCCATTTCCATCAGCAACGGCGGCGAGAGCAAGTAGGCCAGCGACACGAGGTAGAGCAGCGGGTTGCGCCACGCCCAGCCGGCGCCCTCGTTGCGGTTGACGAGGTTGAACATCACGTTGGGCCAGCAGTTTTGCCAGTTCCAGGCGATCTGGATCGCTGCGCCTGGCAGCGAGCCGATGATCACCAGAGCCAGGCCGCGCAACTTGCGCGGCGACGGCCGCCAGAGCGCATGGGCCGCGATGCCAAACGCGAGCATACCGGCGAAGTACTTCGAGAGCAGGGCCCCGGCCAGCAGCAGTCCGGTAATGAGGAAATCGATCCCCCGTCCGGTGCGCAGCGAGCGCAGGTACATCAGCACCGTCAAGCCGGCGAAGAGCATCAGCGGGATGTCGGTGGTGATCGCGACGTTCCACGAATTGAGCGGGACGAGCAGCACCATGGTCCCGGTAGCCCAGGCCAGCCGCTCATCCCGGCTGCGCAAGGCTGCGACTACCGTGCCGGCCAGTACCACGGGGACCAGCAGGGCCGGGGCACGCAGCACCACCATGTGCTCTGATATGGCTGCCAGCGCCGCCAGCCACCAGCCCACCATCGGTGGGTGGTCGTAGAAGCCCCAGTCGGGATACTGTCCCCAGCTCAGGAAATACGCTTCATCGCCGGTAATCGGCAGGATCGCGGCCAACGCCAAGCGCAGCGCGAAGGTCACCGCCAGCACCGCCAGAAAGGTCTGGCGGGAGATCTCGGCCGAGGCGAACCGCCTAGCGGTGAAATCTGCCATCAGGGATCAGGCCTCGATCACAAACTGCTGCCTATGCCGCTCCGGCGCAGAATACGCCGGCGCGAGCAGGAAGAAAAAGGTTCTGCATGGATTCGCGTGAAGAACCAAAAAAAAGGCGCACATCGCTGTGCGCCTCGAATGACAGCTTGGCTGCCGCTCCTCCTCCTCCAAGAACTTCGCCCCGGCACGACTATGTCCATACCGAAAACATGGTCGATCTTAATCAAGGCTCCGGCCTTAGTCCACCGGTTTCGGGCGAAAGCTATAAGGAATTTCCCGTACTAGAGCACCATTCAGCGTACCCGCCCGACCCAGGACAGCATGCCCATGGCAAGCATGAAAGCCACCGCGCTCGGGATGCTGACCGCGATCCAGGCGGGCCAGGTATTGAGCAAACCGAGGTGGGTGAACAAGCCATTGAGGAAGTGGAAGGTGATTCCCAACATGATGCCGCCAAAGACCTTCAACCCGACCCCGCCCGAGCGAATCTGCAGGTAGGCCGAGGGCAGCGCCAGCGCCATCATAACCAGGACTGCGAACGGATAGACGATCTTCTGCCACATCGCGATTTCGTAGCGGCTGGCGTCCTGGCGATTCTCGCGCAGGTGGCCAATGTAGCTCGCCAGGTTCCAGCCCGACATCCGCTTGGGCGCAACCGTCAGCACCCCCAGCAGGGCCGGGGTGAGTTCCGAACGCCAGGCCAGTTCGGGGATCATGGTGCGCTGGACACCGATGGCAGGGTACTGGCCGGCCGCGGTCTCGGGCACCACCTTGACCTGGGTGACATCCGAGAGCAGCCACGAACCAGGCGGGCTAAAGCGGCCGCTGGCGGCTTCCAGGACTTCGGTCAGGCGCATCGCGCCGTCAAACTCGAACACCCGCACACCGCGCAAGGAAACATCAGGGGTGATCTCGGCTATGTTCACGAAGCGCTGGCGCTCCTCGCCGCCCGCGGTGGTCGCGCGCAAAGTGTCCTTGATCCACAGTCCGGAGCGAAACTCGCCGGTCACGGTGGCGCCGAGTGCCGACATCCGTACCCGCTGCGCCATCTGGTCGGCCGAACCGGTGACCAGCTCGCCAATCAGCAGGGTCGCGGCCGCGAAGACCAGCCCGACCCGGAAGATCGCGTACAGCGCCCGGAACGGGCCGAGCCCGGCGGCGCGCATTGCCGTGAACTCGGAATTCGACGCCAGTTGCGAGAGCGCATACACGGTGCCGATCAGGGCCGCGATCGGCATCAGCTCGTAGATGTGCCCCGGCAGGCTCAGCAGCACGAAGGCCAGGGCGTGCTGCAGCTGGTAACCGGCCCGTCCGACGTCGTCGAGTTCGTTAACGAAGTCGAAGAACCCGAACAGTGCCAGGAATCCCACCAGCACGAACGCCACCGCCATCCAGATCTCGCGCGCCACATAGCGGTAGACGACGCGCATCATTTAGCTCCCTGCCACCGCAGGCGCATGCCGCGCGGCGCCGCCCGCGCGTAGAAGAACGCCCCCACTACCAGCACCAGCAGCAGATGCACCGGCCAGACGGCCAGCCAGAAACTGACCCTGCCCTGCGCCACCCAGGCCTGCGCGACCGAACTCAGGTTGTTGTAGATGACATAGATCAGCAGCGCCAGCCCCAGGTTGATCGAGCGCCCGACACGCGGGTTCATCGACGACAGCGGGATGGCCAGCAGCGCCAGCAGTAGCGCCGAAATCGGCAGGCTGAGGCGCCGAAGCAACTCACCCAGGTTGCGCGGCGTCGGGTTGGCGACGAGCTCGGCGGTCGGCCGGACCTTGCTGGAGACATCAGCTCGTGCCGGTGGCTTGGGGTCAAGCCGCAGCCCGTAGCGCTCGAATTCCATCAGCCGCAGCGCCGAGCCCGTGGTGTCGCCATCGTAGCGCCGTCCTCCTTCGAGAACCAGGAAGCGGTCGCCGTTGTCCTCGGTCTCGATCCTGCCGCCCCGCGACACCACCACCGAGCGCTGCTGGCCGGTGGTCTGGGTGACGAAGACGCTGCGCACCTCGGTATTGGTTATGTCGAGCCCCTCGATGAAGAACACCCGGTTGCCGCTGCCCGACTCGCGAAACTGTCCCCGCGCCACCCGCGAAACATCCTCGCGTTGGGCGAAACGGTTCTGGTATTCGCTGCTCTTGAGATTGGCCCACGGCGCCGCCCAGAAACCGATCAAGGCCACCAGCACCACGAACGGGGCGGCAAAACCCATCACCGGGGCTATCCAGTCGTAGAGGCTGCGCCCGCTCGAGGCCCAGATCACCATCTCCGAATCCCGGTAGGCGCGGGTAAAGGCCATCAGGATCACGATGTAGAGGGTCAGGACCAGCAGCACCGGCAGCAGGTTGATCGCCGCGAAAGCGATCAGCGGCAACACGCTGGCGGTGTCCACCTGGCCACCGGAGGCTCGGCCGAGCATCCTGATCAGCGAGGTGGTGACCATAATCGTGAAGAGGGTCGCAAAGACCACGCCCGCCAGGCTGGCGAGTTCGCGACGAAGCGCTTGCTTGAAGATCATGGCTTGGCTTCGGGCGGCGTTCGGGTCGTTATAATGGGCAGTTTGTCGGATCGGACACCCCCGACCCGGCCTGTCGCGATCCGCGCCGCGGCACCAGCCGACGCGGCCCCATTTGATGTCGAGTGATGACCCCGAGGGAACCACATGCAATTTAGCACAAAGGCCTTGTCTGTCGAGAAGATCCGCGCCGGCTGCGTCATCGTGCCGGTGCTGGCCGGGCGCGAACTGAGCGCCGGCGGCAAGCTGCTCGACGCCACCCACGACGGCTGTCTATCGGCCGCGCTCAAGACCGGCGACCTCGAGGAAAAGGCCGGCACCGCCCTGCTGGTGCGGCTCGACAAGCCCAACCACCGCGCTCTGCTGGTCTCGCTGGGGGATGCCCGTGAGGTCTCGGAGAAGGCGTTCCGCGAAGCGGCGGCGGGTGCATTTCGCGCCGCGGCAACACTGGCCTCCGACGACGCCGTGTCGCTGCTCGGAGAGGTAGACGTTGCCGGGCGCGACGACCACTGGACGCTCGCAGCGCAGGTGATGGTGGGCCGCGCCCAGGCGTACAGCTTCGAGCGCCTCAAGTCCAAGTCGTCGGCGAAGAAGCGCCAACTGGCGCGGGTTGTGATGTGCGTTCCCAAGGCCCACGCCAGCCGCAGCCAGACCGTGGCCCAGCGGGCAATGGCGATCGCCAATGGCGTCGGCCTGGCCCGCGATCTCGGCAA
>JAHYJF010000095.1 GCA_019428955.1 Burkholderiaceae bacterium | reverse complement strand
TACCAGCCTGGTGCGCAACGGATCGGCCAGGGCGTCGACGGCTGCCTGGTACTGCGCATGCTGCTTTTCGAGTCCGGCCAACGGGCCGAGGCAGGAAGCATCGCCCATGCCGGTGTCCAGAAAACCGCTCCAGGCGCCGGGCAGCTGCAGCAGGCGAATGGTGTGCCCGGTGGGCGCGGTGTCGAAAACCACGTGATCGAAGGCCGCGGTGAGATCGGACTCGACCAGCAGCGCGGTGAATTCGTCGAAGGCGGCGATTTCCGTGGTGCAGGCGCCCGATAGTTGTTCCGCGACGCCCTTGACCACCGATTCCGGCGCCGTGCCGGCGAGCGGCCCGACGATGCGATCGCGATAGGCCTGGGCAGCGGCCTCGGGGTCGATCTCCAGCGCCGACAAGTTGGGAACCGTCGGCACCACCGTGATCCGGTTGCCAATTTGCAGGCCAAGGACCTGGCCTACGTTGGATGCCGGATCGGTGCTGACCAGCAGCACGCGTTTCCCAGCTTCCGCCAGCTGCAGTGCTGCGGCGCAGGCAATCGAAGTCTTGCCCACGCCTCCCTTGCCGGTGAAAAACATGAAACGCGGAGGGTTAGCGAGGAAAAACATTTCTGATCCTTGGGCTGTTTCGGCAACCGGCGCGGCACCGGTAATGACCGGTTACATAGTATCGTTATACAACTATGTTCAGCTATCGCCACGCCTTCCATGCCGGCAATCACGCCGACGTCCTCAAGCACGTCGTCGTGGTGCAGCTGCTGCGCCACCTCGCCCTTAAGGAGACCCCGTTCTGGGTGATCGACACCCATGCCGGGGCGGGCCTCTACCAGCTCGAGGGCGAGTGGGCCAACAAGCGCGGCGAATACCTCGACGGCATCGCTCGCCTGTGGCGGCTGAGCGCCGTACCGGCGCCGATCGCCGACTATCTCGCCGTGGTTCGGGCGCTGAATCCCGACGGGGAGTTGCGCCACTACCCGGGGTCCCCCTTCATCGCGTTGCAGCACCTGCGCGAGCGCGACCGACTCAATCTCTCGGAGCTGCACAGCAGCGAGAGCCAGGTGTTGGCGCAGAACATCGCCGCCGCCGGGCGCGCCGCCCAGCGCCGCACCAGGGTCAACGCCGCCGATGGCTTCGCGCGCCTGCGAGCGCTGCTGCCGCCACCACCGCGGCGCGCCCTGATCCTGATCGACCCGCCCTACGAGAACAAGGATGACTACGCGCTGGTCGTCCAGGCGGTGCACGAGGCGCTCACCCGATTTGCCACCGGCTGCTACGCGATCTGGTACCCGCGCATCCAGCGTCGTGAACCGCAGGAGATGGTGAGCAGGATCGTGGCGATCCCCGGCCTGCGCTGGTTGCACGCCAGCCTGACGGTGCGCAGCCCGTCGCCCGAGGGGCTGGGCCTGCACGGCAGCGGCATGTTCGTGATCAACCCGCCATGGACACTGCGCCCGGCATTGGCGAACTGCCTGCCCTGGTTGACCGCAACCCTGCGCCAGGACGATGGCGCCAACTGGACTCTCGACAGCGGCGGGCTCTAGCGCGGCTCAGAAGCCGAGCCGTGAGCCGGCTCCGATCAGGGTCGCCACGCCGAGCAGCGCGAAGATCGCGGCCGCGATGGAGTGCACCAGCTTCATCGGTATCCTGGCGGCCAGATTCTTCCCGATGAACACCGCCGGCACGTCGGCGATCAGCATCCCGGCGGTGGTGCCGACGACGACCACCAAGGGGGTGGCGTAGTGCGCGGCCAGCGCCACCGTGGCGATCTGGGTCTTGTCGCCCATCTCGGCCAGGAAGAAGGTGATCAGCGTCGCGCCAAACACGCCGAAGCGCTGCGCCACCCTGGTCTCCTCCTCCTCGATCTCGTCGGGGATCATGGTCCAGGCAGCCATGGCGATGAACGACAGGCCAAGCACCCAGCGCAGGATCTCGGGGCTGACACTGGCCGTGATCCAGGCGCCCAGCGCGCCGGCGAGGCCGTGGTTGGCAATCGTCGCCAGCAGGATTCCCAGGATGATCGGAACCGGCTTGCGAAAGCGCGCCGCCAGGATGAACGCCAGCAGCTGGGTCTTGTCGCCGATTTCGGCCAGCGCGACCACGCCGGTTGAGACCAACAAGGATTCCATCAGCTTCTCCACTCGCTGCGGCTGGCGGCCGATCGCCGCCAGTGCGGTGCGCGGTCGTGATTATCGCGCGGATCGGCGAGCCGCCGTCAGCGCGACGCAGCGCCGTGAGGCCATTGCAGAGGCAGGCTTGGACCAGGAGTCCTTCCTGTTCAAGCAGGTACCACGTTGGGCTGTATTTCATCAGGCTGACTCCCCGTTGGCTTGATCAGCTCCTGCAGCACCTCGGCGGTGGTGATGGCGTTGGCGTGGTAACGGGCAATGGCGTCTTCCAGCCGTTCGGTGAAGGCGCGGGTCTCGACCACATTGGTGCGGGTGCGCGAGCGGATGCTGTCGCTGAGCAGCTTGCGCAGCGCTTCCAGTCCCAGGTTCTTCTTCTCCATCTGCTGCACTTCGAGCAGGAATTCGTCGGACAGGATGGAAATGTCCGGCGTCTGGATACCGGCCGCGGCGAGAATATCAACGACCTCGGTGGAGACCACGGCGCGGCTGACGATCTGCTGGATGGCCAGCTCGCGATCCTGCCGTGTCGCACCGGCACCGGTGGCCGTCTTGACCAGCGCGGCACGGATGGCCTGGAAGAAGCCGACTTCCTCGCGGATACCGCGCGCTTCGTCCGAACTTGCCGCCAGCGCGAAGGCCTTCGATAGACTCAGCACGCCATCGGCAAAGCGCCGTTGCGCCTGCTTCTTGGCCTCTGGCGTGTTCTCCGCCGCCGCCCATTGCTGCTGCTTGTCGAGAATCCATTCGATGGCGCCGGCCATCATGGCCAGCCGTTCGCCTGGCGTGCCGCTTAAGGCCGTGCGGTAGTCGAAGCCATGGAACATGTCGCGCACGATCACCAGCCGCAGCGGGTCCTGCGGATCACCTGCCTGACCGGCAGGCAGGCGGGCACGCTTGGCCAACAGGTCGCGCGCGCCTTATTGCCGATGTGCTGCTGCCACTCAACCGGGTCAGACGCCGCGCCGGTCATCACGATCTTGATGCTGCCGGCGTTGTCATCGTTGCTGTGCCAGTCGGGGCGCAGCTTGATGATCTCGTCGTAGAGCGCCACGCAGATGCGCCGGCTCATGCACACCATCATCGCCTTGCCATTGAGCGCCGCCACCCGGTCCTCGAAGAGCTGCACCAGATCGGCGGCCACCAGCGCGAGCCGCTTGTCGCTGCCAACCAGCGCTTCGACCGTGCTCCACTTCTGCTTGGTGCGTTCGGCGCTGGCCTCAATCTCGTCCTCCAGCAGCGCCTCGATCTCGGCATCGATGCGCGGCTTCTCGTCCTCGTCCAGCTCGATGCGCGCAAGGCGCGATTCGTAGTAGATCGGCACCGTGACGCCGTCTTCCACCGCGCGGCTGATGTCATAGATGTCGATGTAGTGGCCGAACACCGCCGGGGTGTTCACGTCGGTGGCCTCGATGGGCGTGCCGGTGAAGCCGATGAAGGAGGCATTGGGCAGCGCGTCGCGCAGGTATTTGGCAAAGCCGTAGGCGATCTCGCCGGTTTGGCTTGCCACTTTGGCCTTGAAGCCATACTGGCTGCGGTGCGCCTCGTCGGCGATGACCACGACGTTGGAGCGATCGGTCAAGACGGGCATCTTCCCGTCACCCTCACCCCCGGCCCCTCTCCCAGAGGGAGAGGGGAGTGCGGGGGAGAATTTCTGCAGGGTGGTAAAGATCACGCCGCCGGAGGCGCGGTTGAGCAGGGTGCGCAGGTGCTCGCGGTCATGGGCCTGCACCGGGGTTTGGCGCAGCAGGTCCTCGCACATGGCGAAGGTCGCAAAGAGCTGGTCGTCCAGATCATTGCGGTCGGTGAGCACCACCAGCGTGGGATTGGCCATGCGCGGGTCGAACACCAGGAGGCCCGCGTAGAAGGCCATCAGCAGGCTCTTGCCGGAGCCCTGGGTGTGCCAGATCACCCCGGCCTTGTGGTCGCCCGGCGGTTGGTCCTTGAAGCTGGGCAGCCCGTAGACGGCCGGGGCCTCGGCCGCTCTTGGCTGGTCGGGGTGCTGGCTCGCCCGCAGTGTCGAGATCACGGCTTTCTTTACGGCGTGGTACTGATGGTAGCCGGCGATGATCTTGATCAGCCCGCCACTGGTTTCGCCGAACACGGTGAAGTGGCGCAACAGATCGAGGAAGCGCCCCTGCTCGAACACGCCCTCGATCAGCGTGGCCATCTCCGGCATTCCCTTGGGCTCGATCCGGGTGCCGTCGGTGGTGCGCCAGGGCATGAAGCGCTCCTGATCCGCCGACAGCGAGCCGACCCGCGCCGACAGACCGTCGGAGGTCACCAGCAGCGCATTGCTGCGAAACAGCGCCGGGATCTGCTGTTTGTAGGTCTGGAGTTGATTGAAGGCGCCGGCCAGCGTCGCGTTCTCGCCGCCGGGCGCCTTGAGTTCGATCACCGCCAGCGCCAGGCCGTTGACAAATACCACCACGTCCGGCCGACGCTTGGCCTGGCCAGCCACCACCGTGAACTGCTGCACCGCGAGCCAGTCGTTGTGGGCGGGACGCTCGAAGTCGATCAGCCGCACCTTGCCCGCCGTCAGCGTGCCGTCCTCGGCGTAGTACTCAACATCCGCGCCTTCGGTCAGCAGCCGGTGGATGCGGCGGTTCTCCTCCAGCAGCTTGGGCAGTTCCGACTGCGTCAGGCGGCGAACGGCGTCGGCCTGCGCCTCGGGTGGCAGCGACGGGTTCAGGCGCGCCACGGCGGCGGTGAGTCGCGCCTTGAGCACCACTTCGTCGTAGGCCTCCCGCTCCGGCTGCTTGCCGTCAGGGCCGATGACCTCGTCCGAGGCGCAGGCGAAGCCCAGCCCGGCAAGCTGCGAGAGCAGCGCGGTTTCGAGTTGGGCTTCGGAGAGAAAAGCCATCAGATGCCCCCTGCGTTGGCACTGTCTTTTAGCAGTACAAAATGTTCCACCAGCTTCACCATCAATTCCTTTTGCTCCGGCTTGCTCTCGCCACCAGCAGCGCCAGCGCCACCAGGGTGTTGTCGTTGACCAGCTGCTCCACGGACCGCGCCAGCAGGTGCTGGTTCAGGCGCAGATACCACAGGAACAGGAAAGAGCCGGTGCGCTTGTTGCCATCGGCCAGCGGGCGGTTCTTGATCACGAAATACAGCAGATGCGCCGCCCGGCTGGCGACGTTGGGGTAGAACAGCTCGTCGCCAAAGTCCTGCTCGATGGTGGCGATGGCCGAGGCCAGGCCATCGCCGCGCAACTGGCCGAAGAGTTCCGTGGCCTCGCCTTTGGCGATCAGCTCCGCCTTGAGTTGGGCAATGGCCACCAGCGCCTCATCCAGATTCAGCGCCTGCTCGAACTCGATACCGCGCTCCCGTAGCCGCTGTTGGTTGAGGGTATAGCCTTCAACCAGATGCTGACGCAGCATGCGGGTGGCCCACTGGCGGAAGCGGGTGGCGCGGGTGGAATTGACCCGATAGCCGACGGAGATGATGACGTCGAGGTTGAAATACTCTACCTGGTAGGTCTTGCCGTCAGCGGCAGTTGTTGCATTTTTTGCAACAACTGCCGCACGTTCCAACTCGTTGGCATCAAAGATATTCTTCAGGTGCCGGGCGATGACCGACTTGTCCCTCTCGAACAGTTCGGCCAACTGCTGAAGGCTCAGCCAGACGGTTTCCCCCTCCAGCCGCACCTGTACCGGCTGATCGCCGGATTCGAAGATCACGATGCTACTCATGGGCCCCTTCCTCGGGCGTTGTTGCTCCTGAATGCAGTGGTCCCGCCAGCGCGAGCGACTCCAGCCCGGCCTGCCTGCCGGGCAGGCAGGCGCGCTTGTGCGCCCAGGTCAGCAGCTCGGGGTTGACGGGGATGCGGGTCATGCCACGCGCTCCATGAATTTCTCGGCATCGGCAATGCGCAGCTCGCCGGAGATTAGTTTGGGCAGCAGGGTGTCGCGGAGTTGAGCGAGGCTCTTGGATTCGAACTGGTTTTCAGTGACAGCTTTTAGGATCGACGCAGCCTGACAGTTGAACGCCGTCAAAATGCCTGCTTGCGGCAAAAGCACATCGACTCTTGCAATCTGGGATGGTTGCGCACGCTGGCGGCTGCCGGTTGATCCCGTTACATGCTTGAGCACTTCTTCCTGCATTGCCTCTGAGTGTCGGCGCCGATCGAATATTGACCCACCCTGCCGATTGAATATTGACCCAGGGCGGGTAGCTGCTTTTTGAATCGGCAACTGTGGATAAGTGTACTCAATGAATGGTTTTGACGTTCCCCTGTCTTGGTGGTTATGGCTTGGAAGCAAGCAAGGGGGAAGGCGCGAAGGGCGTAGCCCGTAGCGGATTTCCCCCTTGCCGGCGCTCAGAATGGTTCGTGTGCCGCTGCGGCGTTGAGGCCCTTGCGCTTTTGCTCGCGCGCTTTGATGCGCGACTTGGCCGCCATGGTGCTGTGCTGGAAACGGTATGACTCGTTTCCGGTCTCCACGATGTGACAGTGATGGGTCAGCCGATCCAGTAACGCCGTCGTCATCTTGGGGTCAACAAACACGGCCGACCACTCGGAGAAGCTCAGGTTGGTAGTGATGACCACGCTGGTGTTTTCGTAGAGTTTTGAGAGCAAGTGGAACAACAAGGCGCCGCCGGCCTGGCTGAATGGGAGGTACCCCAGCTCATCGAGAATGACGACGTCCATGCGCATCAAAGACTGTGCAATTCGCCCCGCCTTGCCTTGAGCCTTTTCCTGCTCCAGCAGGTTGACCAGATCGACCGTGGAGTAGAACCGCACGCGCTTGCCTTGCGAGGCGATTCCCGACACAGCAATGGCGGTCGCCAAATGCGTTTTCCCCGTGCCCGGCCCACCGATGAGCACCACGTTTTGCGCGCTGTCGCTGAACTCCAGCGTGGCGAGCCGCCCGACCAAGTCTTCATCTACCTTGGACGAGGCAAAGTCAAACCCGGCCAGGTCCCGGTGCAGCGGGAACTTGGCCGCCTTCATCTGATGGCTCACCGAAGCCATCGCACGGTAGGTGTGTTCGGCCTCCAGCAAGTGCTCGATCAACCACTTTGAGGACGCGATTCCCGTGTCCCCCCGGGCCGTTAAATCTTCCCAAGCCACCACCATGCCGCGTAGGCGCAGTTCCTTGAGCTCGGTGATGAAATCACTGCGCATGGCGGACCTCCACGGCGTTGCCGGCCACATCCACCGCACTGCGCAGGCGGTCGTAGCGGCTGGTGTTGGCCAGCGGCGCCTCCTTGAGTTGCAAGGTGGTTTGCACCGATTGCGGCCTCGGCGTGGCGTTGAGCCGGGCCAGCACATTGAGAACGTGTTCGGCGCTGAGCGCGCCCGACTCGATGGCCAATTCCACCGCCACCAGCACGGCATCCAGCCCCGCCGTGGGCACGGCGGCAAGTACCAGCGCCGCATGAAACGCGCTTAGCTTGCCCGTGCCCAGGGCGCGCTGGTATCTCGGCACTGCCGCCTCATCGGGCTCCCTGAGCCACCTCCTGAGCGTGTTGCGCGACAAGCCAGTCTGCTTGGCAATGGCATGCAGCGACATCTTGTCGCGCAGATGCATCCGTCTGATTCTTCCCAACATTTCCATGGTGATCACCTTTTATTGCTCCTGCCCAAAAATTAGGCGGAGCCAGTAGAACACCTGGGTCAATTTTGGATCGGCAGAACCTCTAAAAGTGGGTCAGTTTTCGCTCGGCGCCAACAGGTAGCCCATCGATGGTCTTCAGCGCCTGCCCGAACATCCGGACCAACGCATCAAAGTAACCCTCGTCCTGCAAGCCGACATCATTGCTGAAGCCGGCTGCGCGTTCGCAGTAGAACACCATGAGTTCAGCCAGCCCCTCCGGCTGGCCGATGGCCTTCTTGTAGTCTGAGATGGCTTTCTTGGCCTTGGCCACTGAGGTGTCCTGATTCTTGAACACATCCGGCCAGAGCCAGCGGTCTATGGTGGCCTTGTATGGTTTCAGCACGTCGTCGCCCAGCGCGAAGCGCGCGTGCAGGAACGCCTGGTTGTCCTTGCTGGCCGCGTACAGGTCCTGCACCAGACCGATCAGGGCAGCACGATCGAAGTCGCTGAGCTTGGTTTTGACATCGCTCCAACCGGGCGCGCTCTTCTTCGTGGCCACCGGGCCTATTCCTTATCGCTGTCTGGTGGGCTGGCAGACTCGATCTGCTTGAGCACCCGGTCAAAGTCGCTCTCGAACAACCGGTCCTGCACGATGCGATATTTTTCGAATTCGCTTTCGGCGTGCGCCTTGGCGATTTCCGCCGTCACCTTGCCGGCGTCTTGCAGCACCTCTCGGTCAGTAGCCTCGATGAAGCGGTTCAGTCGCGTTTCCCAGTCCTGCATGGTCATGGGGATCTTGCGCTGCGCCATGTCCTCGGCCACATCCAGATAGGCATTGACCAAGCGGGAGAGTTGCGCCATCTCACTCTCGGTGAGGTAGTTCTTGGCCACCACCACATCGAACTTCTGGATCTTGCCGCTGGGCGCATCCTTCCACGAGGTCAGCCCCATGTGGTCCTTGCCGGCATCTGCACGCTGGTAGATGACCTCGGCTGCGGTCTGGCCGTGAATGGCCCAATGCAGCTTGTTTTGCACCGTGGCGAAAAAGCGCTTGGTGGCCTGCGCCGTCACGTCGTAGTCGATTGCCGTGGCGTAGATGTCGGTGATCTTCTGGTAGAACTTGCGCTCCGAGAGGCGAATCTCCCGGATGCGTTGCAGCTGCTCTTCGAAATACTGATCGGTGAGGACGGAACCGCCGGCCTTGATGCGCTCATCGTCCATCACGTAGGCCTTGATGGTGAACTGCTCGATAACGCCCGTGGCCCACTTGCGGAACTGCACCGCGCGCTCGGAGTTGACCTTGTAGCCCACGGCGATAATGGCGGGGAGCTTGTAGTGCAGGGTGTTGTAGCTTTTGCCGTCGGAGGCAGTTATCCGGAATTTCCGGATAACTGAATCTTCCTGCAGCTCGCTGTCGGCAAAGATTTTCTTCAGGTGCTCATTCACCGTGCGCACGTTGACGTCGTAGAGCTCCCCCATCATCTTCTGGGTCAGCCAGATGCTCTCGTCGGCATACACGGCCTCAACGCCTCCGCCACCGGTGGCGGCGACAAAGGTCAGGTATTCCGCCGCCGAGGAGCGGACTATGGAGAGATCGGTTTTTTTGATGGGCTTTGGCGGTTTCTTAGCCATCAGAAACTCCCCTCGATCCACTCCCACCGCTTGTCCTTCACCATCACGAACCGGCAGCGCCACTCGGACAGGTTCGCCCACAGGCCGCCGATCAGCCGGTCATCTTCCGCGCCAGCCCAACGATCCGCGCCTTTGTACTCAACGGCCAGGATTGGGCCCGGCTCGTTATCCTTACCGGGTAGCTGGCACAAAAAGTCCGGGTAGAAGCGACCATCGGCTTTCTGCAGGAAGAACGAACTGCCTTCTCGTCGCACGAGGTTGCGCACCCAGAACTGAATGCGCCCCTGCTGCGCCTGAATGTCCAGCCAGCAGGCGCATTCGAATTCCTCCTTGCTGTCGAAGTCGCCGATGCGCCCGTAGAAGTGCTTGCGGAAGTCGAAGTGCCCGAAACGGCCGTCGTAGTCCCGGCTGGGTGCATAGGCCTGCGCGTGGAACTCGAACGCGTACTGATCGGTGACCGCTACGCGCGAGGCCGCGTCGTCGCCGAACAGCGTCTGCTGAAACGCCTTCCGGACGGCCTGCTTGCGCAGATCCCGGATGCGCGCTTCCAGCAGATTGCGGATCAGGAATTTCTGCAGATTGGCGCGAGCCAGCGTGAAGCCATCCCGACGTAGCAGTTCGGTCAGCCACTTGGCTACAAAGGCCTGCTTGCTGGCGTGGGTGAGTGAAGGCTCGGGCAGGTTGCGGCAGAGCCAGGTGGCAAGGCGCACCTCGTCCCAGTTCTCGGGCTGATAGACCAGCCCCAGGTCGCGTTGCAGATCGGGCAGGAAGCGTGAAACGACCTTGCCGCTCTCATCGTCGACATCGATCTCACCGCCTTCGGACACCTTCAGGCCGGCACCCAGTGCGGTCAGGTCATCACCGGTCGGTGCGGCGTCGTAGGTGGACAAATCCCATGGGTACTCCAGCACCTCCGGGTCGTCGAACAATTGAGGCTCGCCCTGTACCTTCAAGGCAAGTTGCGGGATGCGAAAGCGCTCACCCAGTTCGGCCGGCGTCTGGAAGAACTCGATGGCTGTGGTGCGGCTGATCTCGGCGGCTTCGACAATCGCGGCGGCAGCGGTTTCTGAGCTCACAGAGGCCTTGAGGACTTCCGCCTCGTCCTCGGTCAGTGGTGTGCTGATGGTCAGGGTGTTGAGTTTGCCGTCCCAGCTCACCTTGTCGCGCACCGGCTTCGGCACGCTCCTGAGGTCGGGTTTCTCGGTCAGCGTAATCGCCACCGGCCGAACCACGACACGCCCGGCGTGAGCTTCCAGATCCAGTCGCGCCTGCTCGGCCTTGGCGGCGGTGACGAACTCGGTCACCTCGCGTCGTTCGAAGCCGGCGCCCGCCACCAGGCGGTCACGCAGCGCACCCGCCGTCTCGGCAAAGTTGCGCGACACCACGAAGGCATAGGACTGATTCAGGGCCTTGGCCTGCCGATGGCTGGCACCGGGTTGGCGCAGTACGCGCCCGAGCAACTGCTCCACCGCTGTGGCCGATGACAACGAGGCCATGCTCACCAGGATGTAGGCGAACGGGCAGTCCCAGCCCTCGGCCAGCGCCTTCTGGGTGATGACGAACTTGACCGGGCAGGCCGGGTCGGCAATGCCCAGCTTATAGTCGGCGTCGATCTGCTCCAGGCCCTTTTCCTCACCCGTGGCGACCACGATCTCGCCGGCCGGGATGCCATGGTTGCTGATCAGCTCCTGGCGAACCTTCTCGAAATCCAGTGTTTCCACCCCGGCGCGGCGGGGTTCGGACTGAATCAGGACGATCGGCCGCAAGTAATCAGCGCCCGCGCGGCGTTCCTCATCGGCCAGCTTGTGCAGGGCATCGCGCCGGCCAATGGCGTCGGCCAGACACTGCTGCCAGTTCGGCTCGGTCTCGAGCACCACGGGCAGCTTGATCATTTCCTCCGCCTTCAATTCGGCGGCGGAGACGCTGTGCAGCACATTGCTGGGCGTGCGTTCCAGATCGGGCGTGGCGGTCAGCTCCAGCACGCCGCTGGGGCGGAAGCGCGCCAGCATGTCGAAGGCGAGTTCGGTGC
>JAHYJF010000094.1 GCA_019428955.1 Burkholderiaceae bacterium | reverse complement strand
CCGGCGAAGCGATTGGCCGCAGCACCGGGGTCGTCATAAGCGACGACCTCGAGGCCTCCCTGGCCGGCGCTGACGTACTGATCGATTTCACCCGGCCGCAAGGCACCCTCGAGCACCTGCGGGCCTGCGGCGGCGCCGGCGTGCAGATGGTGATCGGCACCACCGGTTTCGACGCTGCCGGTCGCGAGGCGATCGCGGACGCCGCGCGCCGGATCGCAATCGTCAGCGCACCGAACATGAGCGTGGGAGTAAACGTCACCCTCAAGCTGCTCGAATTCGCGGCCCAACATTTCGCGCAGGGCTACGACATCGAAATCATCGAGGCCCATCATCGCCATAAGGTCGACGCCCCATCGGGAACCGCCTTGCGCATGGGCGAGGTAGTGGCCAAGGCTCTCGGGCGTGATCTCGACAAGGTCGCAGTGTTCGCCCGCGAGGGTGTCACCGGCGAACGCGACCCGGCGACGATCGGTTTTTCGGCGATCCGCGGCGGCGACATCGTCGGCGACCACACGGTGCTGTTTGCCGGCGATGGCGAACGCATCGAAATCACCCATCGCGCGGCGAGCCGGCTCAGCTACGCGCTGGGCGCACTGCGCGCCTGCCGTTTTCTCGCCGGGCGCAGCAGCGGCCTGTACGACATGCACGACGTCCTGGGTCTGCGCTGACTTCCGGCTCAGCGCGCGGCGTCGACCATTTCACATAGCTGTTCGACCGCGTCGAGGATCCTCGGTCCCGGGCGCTGGATGGCCGACGGTTCGAGGTAGGCGAAATGCGCGAAGCCGGCCGGGGCGATTGCCCCCAGCCGCCGCCAGCGCAGGGCGCTGTCGGGGTGGTCGGCAGCCACGATCAGGCGCGGGCGGGCGGCGAGCACCGCCTCCTCGCTCACCTGCGGCGCGGCCAGCGCCGCTCCCGCAAAGACATTGCGCGCACCGCATACCCGCATGGCGTCGGCGGTAACGTCGCCGCTGCCCAGCGACACCAGCGGCCGGGCCCAGACCTGGTAGAAGACCGACACCGGCGCTCGCCCACTGAAGCGTTGCTCGAGCCGCGCAAGCCGCGCATGAAAAGCCAGCGCCGCAGCATGGGCGAGTTGCGGCTGGGCGCTGATCGCCGCGAAGCGCTCGATGTTTCCGGCGACATCGCCAAGGGTACGCGGATCGGACACAAATACCGTGATGCCGGTCCGCTCGACCCTCTCAACCCAGCTGCGCGATATTCCCGGAGCCCACACCATGACCCATTGCGCACGCAAGGCCAGCAGGCGCTCCGGGCCCGGTGGCGGATAGGCCCTGATGTGCTCCAAGTCCGCAACTTCGGCGGGAAAATCGCTGTTGGCGTCGATTGCGATGACCTGCCCCAGCAACCCTGCAACCGCCAGCGACTCGGTCAGATGAGGGGCCAGCACGACGATGCGGGTGGGCCGCGGCACGGCCGGCAGCGCCCTGCCCCAGTCATCCCGCAACAAGCCGGCGTCGGTCGCCGGCTGAGCCAGAGCAGCTGTCCAGAACCCGGCACACAAGCTCAGGACAATTCCCCGCCGCCACAGCGCCCGCCAGACCCGCTTCTTCACGGCGTGCTGGCGAAACGCACCCCGACGAGCAACTGGCGCGGGGGCGAGGCGTAGCCGGACGCGGTCTGGTAGCTGCGATCAGCGACGTTGCTCGCGCGCACGAACAATTCCCAGTCCCTCGCCAGGGCCCAGGCCGCGCCAAGATTGACCACCGTGTAGCCGCCGAGTTCGGCGCCATCGCTGTCGATCCGCCGCCCCTGAGCCACCAGTTCGCCGTTTAGCCGCCAGCCGTGGCCATGCCAGCTTGCTCCCATCGTCCCATAGTGCCGGGCGCGCCTGGTTAGTTCGCCGCTGCGCTGCTCGCCAGTGGCGGGATCGGTCCACTTGCCCGTGGGATCCTGGATCGTGAGCGCTGCCCGCAGGACCAGCGCGCCGATGCTCTTACGCGCGTCGACGCTGACCCCGTGCACCCTGGTCGAAGCGAGGTTTTGGGGCACATAGTCGCTGTCGAGTTCGATCGCGTCCAGGATGCGGCTGGCGAACAGCGAGGTGCGCACCGTAGTGGCCTGGCGGCTATAGTCGGCGCCCAATTCCCAGCCGAGCGAACGCTCCGGGCGCAGGCCCGGATTGGCGCCAAACGGACTGTAGAGATCGTCGAAGGTCGGCGCCCTGAAGGCACTGCCGACGCTCGCGCGCAGACGCCATTGCTCGCTGGCGCGCCAGCCGTAGGCCAGGGTCCCGGTGGTCTGAGCACCGACACTGTCGATGTCGTCGCGCCGCACGTTGACGCGTAGCGAATGAGCCGCGCGCTCGATCGCATAACCGAGATACGCCGAGCGCGTCGCCCGATCAGCGCGGACATAGGCATAGTCCCCGGTGCTCACCCCTGCGCCGGCGATTTTTTGCTGCAGGTGCTCGATTCCAAAGAGCAGCGACCCGGAATCGAGGGCGTAGGTATTCTGCCAGGTGATCGTCCGGGAACGGGTGCGGGGCGCAAACGAGAACGCCGCGTAGTCGTAGTCGATGGCGGTGCTGCCGACGCGCAGCGTGCTATCCCAGGCGGCGCTCGGGTGCAGGCGCGCGAACGCCGAGAACGCGTCGCTGCGGAAAGTGATTTCGGCACTGCCCGGGCTCGACCAGGCGTCGTCGTAGGCGGTTCGGCCCCGGTTGGCGCGCGCGTCGAAGCCGATTTCCACCTGCTCCGAGAAACGATGGGCAAAGCCGGCGGCAAAGCTGTCGCGACGGCTCGAATCACGGTCGGCCTGGTAGTTGACCGACCCGGGAACCGTGGCGTCGAAGCCATCGGTCTGGTCGTGGCTCGCTGACAGATTCCAGCGCGTGGCAGCGCTGCGGGCGGACAAGCCCGCGCTCACCGCGCTGGTGCCCAGAGACCCCGTCGACAGCGCCGCTTCCTGGCTGGTGCCGGTCCCGGAACCGGCCGCAGCGCCGCGGGTAAAGATCTGGATCACGCCGCCGATCGCGCCGGAACCGTAGAGCGACGACAGGGGACCCTTGACGATCTCGATCCGTTCGATGCTGGCGATCGGGATGAACTCAAGATTGGCTCCGCCGCTGGTGGGATTTTCCAGGCGCACGCCATCGACCAGCACCAGGGTCTGCGCCGTACGGCTGCCGCGCAGAAAGATCCCGCTGAGCCCGGCGACGCCGCCGTTTTGCGAGGTCTCGACCCCGACGCTGGTGCGTAACAACTCTGCCAGGCTCGCGGCGCCGGAGCGCTCGATGGCATCGCGTCCGATCACGGTGACGTCGGCCAGCACCGTGTCCGCCGGTTCCTCGGTTCTGGTCGCAGTGATCACGATCTCGGATACCGCCTGGGCACCAGCGGCCATAGGCATGAGCGCCAGTGACGCGGCAGCAATTCTGTTGACAATGGAAGACATCGACTCTCTCCACCGCGCCCTTCGCGCCGCTTTGCGGCAGCCCCGGGGCGGCATGCTCGCACGTCACCCGCCGTGACGCGCAGACTGCGAAAAGGGATGAGGCCGGCACCTTGCGCTTGTGCTACGGCAACTCGCGAAGACCGCCCATCCACCCTCTCGGCCGGTCTCCGGGCTGGCGGTCAGTGGTCTGAGTTCGAACGAACCCAGCACACGATTGCGCGCATCGCCTTCCCGGAGTGCATGCCAACCTCGACTTCATAAAGGTCGAGGGACATGCTCTCCAGTGGCTGCGAGATGCGCCAGCGCGGACCTCGATCCGCGCGACCGCTTACCGTTGCGGGGGCAGCACAGGTTGGCCCTTGCCACTGGTCGTGGCCAGGCTCCCTGTTTCCCGTTTAAGCGCGCACCGGGATTGCGTGCGCGTCACCGAAAGCGGGTCGATTATAGACCGGAGCGAGGGACCGGGACAGCGGCCAGCGCCGCCATGACGGTGCCTACCGTGAGGATCTCGGGCAGCACGCGCGGCCGGGCTTCACCGGGCACATAGAGGAGATAGAGCGGGACGCCATTGCGACCGTGCCGCGCCAGTTCGGCGGTAATCGCCGGATCGGCGCGCGTCCAGTCGGCGCGCAACATCTTGACCCCGCGGCGCTTGAACTCCAGGCCGACCTCTTCGCGATCGAGCACGATCTTCTCGTTGACCTTGCACGAAACGCACCAATCGGCGGTGAAATCGACGAACACGGCGTGACCCGACCCGACCGCTCCCGCCACCGCGGCCTGCGACCACGGCTGCCAGTCGATCGCGGCGCTGCCCGCTGGTAGTGCTGACGCCGGACCAGCGCCGGGCCGCGCGGCCCAAAGGCCGGTCATCAGCAGCGCCACGGCAAGCGCCGTCATCACGGCGCGCCGGGCTGTTCCGGGCCGGGCGCTGCCAAGCTGCACGAAGCGCCCGAAGACCCACGCCGCCAGCGCCACCAGTATCGCGCCCAACACCAGGCCGAACACCGCGTCGATATCGGTCTGGCGCCCCAGGACCCACGCCAGCCAGGCGGCCGTCGCGTACATCGGGAATGCCAGCAGTTCCTTGAACGTCTCCATCCAGCGGCCCGGCTTGGGCAACAGGCGCAGCCAGCCAGGGAAGATCCCCAGCAGGACGTAGGGCAGCGCCATCCCGACGCCCAGAGCAGTGAAGACCGCAAGTGCAGCTGGGGCCGGCTGGCTGAGCGTGAAGCCCAGTGCCGAGCCCATGAACGGAGCCGAACACGGGGTGGCCACCAGTACCGCCAGCACCCCCGATCCGAAGGAGGAGAACAGTCGGTGGCGGCCGAATCGTTCGTCTTCGACCAGATGCGATTCGATTTCGCCCAGCCGCGTCATGCTGGCGCCGAACTCGAAGACCCCCGAGAAGTTCAGACCCACGATCACGAAGAGCAGCGCCATCCCCGCCACGAAACCCGGCGACTGGAGCTGGAAACCCCAGCCGGCGGCCTCGCCGACCGAACGAAGCGCGAGCAGCAGTGCCGCCAGCAGCCAGAACGACACCAGCACCCCGAGCGCGAACGAAGCCGCGCCATGGCGCAGGTGGCGGCGCTGGCCGGGACTCAACGTTCCTCCGCTACCGGCACCCTGACCGGCAAATCCCAGCAGCTTGAGGCCGACCACCGGGAAGACGCAGGGCATCAGGTTGAGAATCATCCCGCCGAGCAATGCGAACAGCAGGGCCAGGGACAGTGTGGTATCGGTCACCGGTGTGCCGCCGGCAGCAGTTAGCGGCGATGAAGCGGCGTTGCCGGTGCCCAATGGTCCGCCGGCGGCGGGCTCCGCCCGGCTGGCGCCACGGCCAATTCCGGCGCCCTCGAGCAGCCGCGACACCAGGCTCTGGTCGCGCCCGAGGTCGCGAGCGCTCGCCGGCGACCCCGGCACCGTGGCGATCAGCGAGCCTCTGGCGGCGCCTGCTGCAGCCGAGGGCTTGACCTCAAAGGGCCACCCGTCAAGGATAATTACCCCTTCGGCGGCCGCGAGAGGCCCGGGCGCTACCGTCGGCTTAGTGGCAACGGGCGATCCCGGCAGTGCCGGCAGCGCTTCGTCCTTGGCGCGCTCGACTTCAAGCCGCAGCGTGCTGGCATCAACCCGGTAGAGGCGCTGAGGGGCGGCGTTGGCGAGCACTCCTTCCGCGTAGGGAAAGAACTCCGCATAACCCACTTCGGCGCCAGTGACTGCCGACGCAAAGCTAAGCGACAGGCGCCCGCCGCTCTCGCTCACCGCCACCGGCACAGCAGCCGATGGCGTGCGCTGGCGCATCTTCTCGAACAGCGCAGCGAATTGGGATGATCCGGGCGTCCCGCTGCGTTGGATCGGCAGGGTCAGGGTCAGCGATGCCTCACCGGGAACACAGACTTCACGGCAAACCAGCCAGGCGGCCTGGGCGTCGATGCGCACCGATTCACCGACCAGGTTCGTCGGCACCGCCAGCGTCAGCGGCAGCACCACCTCGCCTTCATAACCGTAGTTGGCCAGCGGCGGGATGAACAAGCGTTGTGGCGCCGGCCATTCGATCGGTCCCGCCGAGAAGCCCGCCGGAAGCGCGAGTTCAATGCGCGTCGGCAACCCCGAGTCACCGGGATTGCGCCAGTAGGTATGCCACTCCGGGTCATGCACCAGGCGCAAGCCGATGCGCGTGCTCGCCCCGGGGACGATCGCGGCGCTCTCGGCGACGAGTTCGACAACTACGGTATCGACGCGCTGGGGTTGGGCGAGCGCCGTGCCGGCCAGTGTCATGGCCAACCAGGTTGTCAATGCCAGTCGCAGCATCTGCATGCGCCCTCCCCACGAGGTTTTCGTGCCGTATTGTACGTGCCGCCCACAACGTCCCTGCTCGCTGGTCGGGCAGGCCGACCAGCGAGCGGCCCGGCAGTCCGGACCGCCGTCAGGCGGTCACAACTTGACCCCCGGGTGCGGTCTTCCTACCATGCAGGGATGGATGAGGAAATCGACACTCTCGCACAGCGCATCGACCGGATGATCGCCCTGGCCCGCCAGCTGACCGAGGAAAACCAGCGCCTGCGCTCGCTGCTCGAGGAGAATCGAGCGGCCGAACAGGAACTGCATGAACGCATGGACGAGGCCCGCACCCGAGTCGAGGCGGCGCTTTCGCGCCTGCCGGCGGCTCCCGACGCGGCCCAATGAAGACTACCCGAGCGCGCTAATGGAGCAGATCGACGTCCACATCCTCGACCGCGAGTATCGCCTTGCGGTCGACCCCGATGACCGCGATCGCCTGCTCGAAGCTTCGCGCCTGGTCGATGAGCGCATGCGCAGCATCCGTGACGCCGGCAAGGTCAAGGGTGCAGACCGAATTGCGGTGATGGCGGCGCTGCAGATCGCCAATGACCTGCTCGGTTCCGGCGCCAATGGCGGCTCGGCTCCTGCGGCCAAGGCCGCCGCGCGCATCAAGCGCATAAGTGAAGATCTTGAGGCCGAGCTGCTGCGCCAGGAATCCTTGTTTTAATCCGGCAGTGGCCGCAGTTGTGGCGTAGAATGGAATTGCCCTGCGGTGCTCGGAAGGTCAAACATTCCTTGAACCAATATACGCATCGTGGTTGCGGTAATTGCGTGACGCTGTTGTGATCGTCCCTCGTTGGACGGACCTGATGCACCACCCACTGCGACCAATCTGAACCGTCGGTTCAGGATGCTGGCCTGCTGACGCCGCCGGGGCACCTCCAGGCCCCCTTTCCCACTTCCAGAACAGAGCCCACAGGCTGATGCCGGTTGCCCCAAGCGATGAACTATTGGCTGATGAAATCGGAACCCGGCGAGTGCTCGATCGACGACGCGCTCGCGATGCCGGCATCCACGGTGCCATGGACCGGGGTACGCAACTATCAGGCCCGCAACTTCATGCGCGATGCAATGAAAGCCGGCGACGGAGTGCTCTTCTACCACTCGAGTTGCGCCGAGCCGGGCATCGCCGGACTGGCGGAGGTGGCTTCGGCTCCCTATCCTGACCCGACCCAGTTCGACCCCGCATCGCACTATTACGACGCCAGCGCCAAGCCCGAAGCCCCGCGCTGGATTCTGGTCGACGTGCGGGCCACCAAGCGCACGCGCCTGGTGCCGATTGCGGAACTGCGCGCCCAGCCCGACTTGGCCGAAATGGCGGCGCTTCGGCGCGGCAACCGGCTCTCGATAACCCCGGTCACGGCCGCCGAATGGGCGGTGATCACGAGACGCCTGTTGGCGAGCTGAACTACTGGGCGTAGCTGTCGCGCAGGATGTTCTTCTGCACCTTGCCCATGGCATTGCGGGGCAATTCGGGCACGATGAAGATCCGCCGCGGCACCTTGTAGCCGGCGATCCTGGAGCGCAAGCTGGCGATCAGCGCCTGGGCATCGAGCGTCACCCCGGTACGCGGCACCACTACCGCTGCCACCGCCTCGCCGAAATCACGGTCCGACAATCCGATGACGGCCGACTCGAGAACGCCGGGCAACTCGTCGATGATCGTCTCGATCTCCTTGGGATAGACGTTGTAGCCGCCGGTGATGATCAGGTCCCGGTTGCGCCCCACGATGCGCACGTAGCCGTTGGCGTCGAACTGGCCGACGTCGCCGGTGCGAAAGAAACCGTCAGCGGTGAATTCACTGCGCGTCTTGGCCGGCATCCGCCAATAGCCCCGAAAGACGTTCGGTCCGCGCACCTGGATGACGCCGTTTTCGCCGAACCCGCAAGCCGTGCCGCTGTCGTCGACGATGCGCAACTCGACTCCCGGCAGGGGCTTCCCGACCGTACCGGCGATCCGTTCGCCAGCACAGGGATTGGAAGTGAGCATGATCGTCTCGCTCATCCCGTAGCGCTCCAGGATGCGCATGCCGGCGCGACGCTCGAATTCTTCGAAGGTCTCGGTGCGCAACGGCGCCGAACCCGAGATGAACAGCCGCATTCCCGCGCAGCACTGGCGATCGAAACCGGGTTCGTCGAGCAGGCGCACATACATGGTCGGCACGCCCATGAAGACCGTGGCGCGCGGCAATTGGCCGATGACCGCGGCGGGATCGAAGCGCGCCAGCCAGATCATCTTGCTGGCGTTGTAGAGCGCGCCATGAACCGCGACGAACAGTCCGTGGACATGGAAGATAGGCAGCGCGTGCAGCAGCACATCGCCACGGCACCAGCCCCAGTAGCGCTGCAGCGTGCGCGCGTTACTCGCGAGGTTGCCGTGCGAGAGCATCGCGCCCTTGCTGCGCCCCGTAGTTCCCGAGGTGTAGAGAATTGCCGCCAGGTCATCAGGGCGCCGACTCACCGTCCGGAACTCGTCCGCATGCGGCGCGCCAGCCGCGAGCAGCGTGCCGTCGCGATTCGCGCCCAGGGTGTGAACATGCCTGACGCCGTGGCGCCGGGCGATCGGCTCGACCCAGGACAGCCGCTCAGGAGAGCACACCACCAGTTCGGGCTTGGCGTCGCCGATGAAATAGTCGATTTCACCGGCCTGATAAGCGGTATTGAGCGGCAGAAATATCAACCCCGCGCGCAGGCTCGCCAGATACAGCATCAGCGCTTCGGGAGACTTCTCGACCTGCACCGCCACCCGCGCCCCAGGGCGCAGACCGAGCGCCTTCGTCAGGTTGGCCAAGCGCGCGCTGGCGCGCAGCAGATCGCGCCAGGTGTAGTTCAGCCCTTCCGGGGTCTCAAGGCAGCAGGTGTCCAGCGAGCGCGGGAAGCGGCCCTCGAGTACTGCGAACAGATTGTCGTTACCGGTCTTGGTCTTCATGTCCTGACGCTCACAGTAGTGCTCGAACCGCGCGCGACGCACGCACTTCGCCGGCGACGAATTTCTCATGGTTCTCCTCGACCTCGCCAAGATCGTAAAGGTAGTTGACCATGAAACCGCACGACTCGACCCGTCCCTTGCGCGACAGGTCGGCACGGGGGTTGATTCGCTCCAGCCGCGCGCCGTTATTGAGATGGAAGCGGGCCACCGGATCGGCACCATGGAATTCGGCCGACCCTGATTGGCAGAGATAGAACGCGCACAAACGCCCCAACGCTTCATTGTCCAGGTCGCGCTGCGCTTGCTGGGCCTTTGCTTTGGCCTTGGCCTGGCGCTCGAGCGCCTTATGCTCCCGACTGAGCCGGCGCTGTTGGTCGGGATCGTCGGACACCCCGGCAGGTTCAACCGGCGCCGCCAGCGGAGCTGCCGCCCGCACCCACTTGGCGGGATCGCTGCCGTAGCGAGAGCGCAATCCGCCCAGTGCCTCGTTGAGCCGCTTGACCTCGGCTGGCTTGAATTCGGACGACTCGATCTGCTCGAGCTTGCCCAGCCAGCGCGCGAAACCGGGGATCGGAGAAAGCGTGCAGAAGGTCTTGATCCCGGGTATTTGCCGGTGCAGTTCCTGGGCCACCTGCTTGATCAGGAAGTTGCCCAGGTTCACGCCGCGCAGCCCGGCTTGGCAGTTCGATATCGAATAGAACACCGCGACCTTGAACGAGCGTTCGTCATCTTGGGGCGCAGCATCACGATCGATCAGCGGCGCGATCCCGGCGGGAATCTCGGGCACCAGCGCCACCTCGACGAAAATCAGCGGCTCATTGGGCAGGGTCGGGTGAAAGAACGCGAAACAGCGCCGATCCGGCTCGAGCCGGCGCCGCAAATCCTTCCATCCATCGATCTGGTGCACCGCCTCGTACATCACGAGTTTTTCGAGCAGCAGCGCCGGCGAAGTCCAGTCGACCTGCACCAGCCTGAGAAAACCGGGGTTGAACCAGGACGACAGCAGGTGCGCGAAGTCAGCATCAACGGCGGTCAGCACCGGATCTGAGCGCAGGTGCTCGAGCAGCCGCGCCCTCATCGCCACGATCGCGGCAGTGCCACCCTGGGTCCGGTTGAGCCGCCGCAACAACTCCTGGCGGGGGGACTCGATCGCGTAAAACAAGCTCACCAGGTCCTGCGGCGAGCGGGTGGCCTGATAGCTCAGCGCAAGTTCGACCACCTGCGCGGGATCGGGGTCGAATTCGGCCGCGAGCATTTCGAAGAACCCGCCGGCCGTTTCATCCGCGAGTTTGCCGTAGTGCTCCAGCACCCGCGCGGCAACTACCGCACTGTTGGCCTCGCCTCTTTCGCCGAGCAACTTGCGGCAATCCCGGAGCAGGCGGCGCAACTCGCTTTGCTGCGCCACCTTATTCCGGACTTCTCGAATTCTTTCGAACATGACTAACTCCGTCGGGCGCGCGCCACCAACCAGATTCCCGCCACCGCCATCGGGAGGCTGAGGATCTGTCCCATGGTCAACCCTTCCAGCACAAAACCGAGGAACGCATCGGGCTGTCGACCGAATTCTGCGAGAAAACGCATCACAGCGTAACCGAGCAGAAACATCCCCGCGACCGCACCGACTCCGCGGGGACGTGATGAATACCACCACAGCAGGGCGAACAGCAGCACGCCCTCGCCGCCAAATTCATAGAGCTGCGACGGGTGCCGCGCCAGCGCATCGCCGGCCTGGGGGAAGACGACTCCCCACGGCAGATCGGTCGGCCGGCCCCAGAGTTCGCCATTGATGAAGTTGCCCATGCGTCCTGCGGCCAATCCCAGCGGCACCAGTGGCGCCACGAAATCCATCACGCTGAGGAAGCGTTTGCCGCGCCTTACGCAGAAGAGCGCAACCGCCAGCAACACTCCGAGCAAGCCACCGTGGAACGACATGCCGCCCTTCCACAGTTCCAGTACCTCAAGAGGATGTGCTAGATAGAAGCCCGGCTGGTAGAAGAGGGCGTAGCCCAGGCGCCCGCCGATCACCACCCCGAGTGCGCCCCAGAACAGCAGGTCTTCATGCTCATTTACGGCGAGTCCGCTGGCGCGCGAGAAATGATCCCTTCCGAGCCGGTAGCGGCCAAGCAAATAGAAGCCCGCGAAAGCCAGCAGGTACATCAAGCCATACCAGCGTACCGCCAGTGGG
>JAHYJF010000491.1 GCA_019428955.1 Burkholderiaceae bacterium | reverse complement strand
CGGAATTGTCGCCGAGGCGCGAAGGGTCCCGGCAAGGCGTCAACTCGTGGGCGGCACGACCACCGAGATTCATCAACACCCAAGCCCTGCCATCAGACCATCATTTCACCCGATTGCGCAATCCAGGTTGAATAGAATTAAAACTTCCCTTTTAACCCTACCTGGACGCGGCAACGCGCAAACACCATGACCACCATCGGCACCCCCCTGTCCCCCAACGCCACCCGAGTCATGCTGCTCGGCAGCGGCGAACTGGGCAAGGAAGTCATCATCGCGCTGCAGCGCCTGGGCGTCGAAACGATTGCCGTGGACCGTTATGACCACGCGCCCGGCCAGCAGGTGGCACACCACGCCCGTACCGTGGTGATGAGCGACCCGGCCTTGCTACGGGAGCTGATCGAAGAAGAAAAGCCCGACCTGGTGGTGCCCGAGATCGAGGCCATTGCCACCCCCATGCTCGAAGTGCTGGAAGCCACCGGCTTGGTGCGCGTGATCCCGACCGCGCGCGCCGCCCGCCTGACCATGGACCGCGAAGGCATTCGCCGCCTCGCCGCTGAGACCCTGGGTCTGCCGACCAGCCGCTACCGGTTTTGCGACTCGCTGGCCGAGTTGCAAGCCGCCATCGACGGCGCAGATGGCAAGCCCGGCATTGGCTACCCCTGTATCGTCAAACCGGTGATGAGTTCCAGCGGCAAGGGCCAAAGCAAGCTCAATGGCCCGGCCGATGTGCAGGCCGCCTGGGACCATGCCATGGCCGGCGGCCGCGTCAGCCACGGCCGCGTGATTGTGGAAGGCTTCATCGACTTCGATTACGAGATCACCCTGCTCACGGTGCGCGCCAAGGGTGCCAACGGCCAGATCGAAACCCATTTCTGCGCGCCCGTGGGCCACGTGCAGGTCAACGGCGACTACGTGGAGAGCTGGCAGCCGCACCCGATGCATCCGGCGGCGCTGGAAAAAGCCCGCCAGATTGCAAAGACCGTCACCGACGACCTCGGCATCGAGCTCGACGGCCAGGCCTCAGGCTTGGGGATTTTTGGTGTCGAGCTGTTCATCAAGGGCGAGCAGGTGTGGTTCAGCGAGGTGAGCCCGCGCCCGCACGACACCGGGCTGGTCACACTCACCACCCAATGGCAAAGCGAGTTCGAGCTGCATGCCCGCGCCATTCTGGGCCTGCCGGTCAACACCGCGCTGCGCAACCCCGGCGCCAGCGCCGTGATTTACGGTGGCATCGACGCCAAGGGCATCGTCTTTGACGGGGTGGATGAGGCGCTGCGCGTTCCCGGCACCGATATCCGCCTGTTCGGCAAGCCCGAGAGCTTCGTCAAACGCCGCATGGGCGTGGCGCTGGCGGCGCATGCCGACATTGCGCAGGCGCGCGTCAACGCCAAGCTGGCGGCATCGAAAGTCAGGCCGCGAGCGGCCAACATCTAACTGGCAACTCAGCCGCCGCAAATGATGAAACACAGTCGTCATTGCGAGCCCCCCGTACCCGGCCCGATACCGCACACGGACCTTGATCGTCACTGCGAGCCATCCGTACCTGGTCCGATACCGCACACGGGCCTTGAACAGAGACTTCGTCATCGCGAGCGAAGCGTGGCGATCCATGACTTCCGGGGTCATGGATTGCGTCACTGCGTTCGCAATGACGGGGCTGTTC
>JAHYJF010000490.1 GCA_019428955.1 Burkholderiaceae bacterium | reverse complement strand
AAGTCAAGACCGGCTTGCGCCAGTCCCAGCCCATAGAGGCGGGCCGCCGCGCGATTGAGGCCGGGGATTTTTTTGTTCTCGATGGCATCACTCTCTACGTCGGCGAGGTCGGCGCGCCGCTGAAAACCACCGCCGGGGAAGTGGACCGCCGCCTGCGCCTCATCTTCTCCAACGGCACGGAGAGCAATCTGCTGCTGCGCTCGCTCCAGCGCGCTTTCTACAACGACCCCGCCGCGCGGTGGCTGGCCGCGCCCGAGAGCGGGCAACTCTCTTTCGGCGGCGAGCTTGAGGCCGATGATGTCGAAAGTGGCACGATCTACGTCCTGCGCTCCCTCTCCGATCATCCCTATGTCGCACAGCGCCGCGACATCATCCACAAGATGGGCGTGACCGGTGGCAGGGTGGAGGCGCGCATC
Source organism: Burkholderiaceae bacterium (assembly GCA_019428955.1). Classification (GTDB taxonomy): domain Bacteria; phylum Pseudomonadota; class Gammaproteobacteria; order Burkholderiales; family Burkholderiaceae_E; genus JAGXFR01. The sequence goes on along the minus strand of JAHYJF010000490.1, from coordinate 1,249 downwards.
GCCAACGCCGAGAACGAAGCGACCTGCTTGCTGGCAAAAGTCGAGGTCGTTGCGACCTACAAGCTCGCCGGGATCAATCGCATCCGGATGGAAAGCCTGTTCCACAGACTGTTCGCGCCCGCGCGGTTGAACATCACGATCAAAGACCGCTTCGGTCACCCCGTGCAACCCGAGGAGTGGTTCCTTGTTCCGCTATTCGTTATTGACGAGGCAGTCGCGCGCATCAAGGATGGCAGCATCATCGGGTACATCTACGATCCCCTGGCTGCAAGGCTAGTGAAGGCGGGGTAGTTCGAATTCAAGAGGAGTAACTGCGACAGCTCCGCAGCATCATGCGTCCGGAGTTAGCCAAAGATGGGGCGACTGTGAAGTTTAAAAGGGAAGTCAAGACGTTTCGGGCGATGACCCTGACCTTCGGGCCAACACCGCGACACATCGCACGCCGATGCTAAGATCGCGATTCGCCATCCCCCTCGTTCGAATCCAACGCAGCCATGAGCGACGTGACCCTCCCCCAGCGACGGCGGCTCCTGCGAGCGGGCAAGGCGCTCGCTCTCGCCGGCGGGTTGGCGGCGATAACCGCGCCCGCGCGGCCGGCAGATGCCTCCGAGCCAACGAAGCCGGTCCTCAGGGTGCTCGCGGTCCGGCCCGAGAAGCAGGAAATCCGGGTGGACGAGCCGGTGCGGATCTCCTTCGACCTCGAGACACCGACACGGTGGCACGTCTACCCGGCGGCGAAGAAGCCGTTGCTGGGCAGGCAAACGGTGTTCGAGTTCGAGGGGGCCGAGGTCGCCGGGGTGATCGTCGAGGCGCGCCCAAAATTCCAGCGCAGAGGGATCCTCGAATCCGATTTCCACGAAGGCAAGGTCACGATCACCGTGCCCGTCCGCGTCGCGCCGGGGGGCGGGGCGGGACCGCGGGAACTGAAGGGACGTGTGGTCTACCAAATCTGCGACTGGGACCAGTGCCTGAACGGCGAGGTTCCGTTCCAGCTCAGGTTGCGGGTGATCGACGGCGTATCGGCTACCAACCCGGTGACGCGGTGAGCGGCTCTGCCGGCGCGCAGGTGTAAGGGGAGTGCCGATGTCGCAGCAGGGACTGAAATTCGGGCGTGCGGCCGCTGGGCTGCGCGCGTTCGCGTTCGTCGTGAGTCTTCCAGGCGCCGCCATCGCGCAGGGGGTGACGGCACCCGTTGCGGACGGCGTGCCGCTCACGGCGGTGTCGCGGTCGCCGACGGAGCCCGTGTACA